>JANPAY010000535.1:0-7321 GCA_031430155.1 Comamonadaceae bacterium | reverse complement strand
GAATCTCACGGCAGTGCTACAAGACACGATTAACTACACGATTGCGGGTGGCACGATGCGCATCGGGACTAATAGTGCAGTGATTAGCCCTGCGCCTAGCCCAGCCGCGACGAATACAGCTAGTGGTTTGAGCGGTGCTTTGGTTGGTGGTGGCTCGTCTAACAACATCACCAACGCACAAGCGGATGCGACTGTTGTGAATTTGCAAAGCCAAATAAAGAACACGGATGAACTGCTCTATGCAGAGGATGGTGGCGCTATTGATTTTACTAAGGGTGCACCACGAGGCGGTGCTGCGAGTACTGGCAATAACTTCATACCCTTGGGCGGCAGGAGTGAGCCGCCGAAGAATTAGACCTTCGCTATCGTCACCGCATGCCCGCCAAACCCTTGGCGCATTTTGGCGAGCAGCTTGCTTGCGTAATCATCCGCGCCTTGGCTGGCAAAACGTGACATCAACGCCATCGTCATCACGGGTGTAGGCACACCTTGTTCGATGGACTCGTTCACCGTCCAACGGCCTTCGCCTGAATCTGGAACGTGGGCTTTGATGGCATCTAGATTTTGATCAGCTTTGAGTGTGTCTGCTGTCAGATCCAAGAGCCACGAACGCACGACCGAGCCGTGTCGCCATAGTTCTGTGACATCCGCTAAATCAATATCGAATTCTTTTTTTGCTTTAATGAGCGAGAGCCCTTCCGCCAGCGCCGCCATCATGCCGTATTCGATGCCGTTGTGAACCATCTTGGTAAAGTGGCCCGCGCCTGCGGGCCCTGCGTGTAGCCAACCCACGTCCGCCGCTGGTGCAAGCGCTTCTAAGTAAGGCTGCGTAGCAGCGAGTGTTGCCGCGTTGCCGCCCACCATGAGGCAGTAGCCATTAGCCAGCCCATGTACACCGCCCGACACGCCTGCGTCCATGTAGTTAAAGCCAAGAGCCTCCGAAGCAGCAGCGCGGCGTACCGAATCTTTGTAATTGCTATTTGCACCGTCCACTATTGTGTCGCCCTTATCTAGTAAGGCTTGCAGCTGGGCCAACGTGGTCTCGGTGATGTCACCCGCAGGCAACATCATCCACAGTACACGGGGTTTGGCGAGCTTGGCAACCATGTCAGCCAGCGATGTGGTCGCCACCGCTTTGATTTCGCTGGCAAGCGATGCGGTCAGCGCGGCATCTTGATCGAAGAGGGCAACGGGCACATTCTTGGAGGCCAAGCGCCGTGCCATGTTGCCGCCCATTTTGCCGAGACCTAAGATTCCAAAATTCGTGTTGCTGTTTGTTGTTTGATTAGTCATGGGTTGATTTTAATGAGGGCATCAAATCAACCGCGCTCGTAGCCAAGTCACGATGACTTCTGAAATCGCCACCACGGCAAAAATCACAATCAAAATCAGCGCGACTTGATCCCACTTGAATAGGTCAATCGCCGAGTTAAGTGCCATGCCAATGCCGCCCGCACCGACTAAGCCCAGTACGGCGGACTCGCGCACGTTGATATCCCAGCGGAATAGCGCCACACTCCAATACGCGGGAGCGACTTGCGGCCAATAGCCATAGAGCACACGGCTGTACCATGGCGCACCTGTTGCAGCGAGCGCTTCAACTGTGCCTTTGTTTGATTCCTCTAGCGCTTCCGACAGCATCTTGCCAATGAAGCCAATGGAGTGAAACGCAATCGCACAAGTTCCCGCTAATGCGCCAGGGCCAAACATCGCCACAAAGAACAATGCCCAGAGCAAGGTTGAGACTGAGCGCGTGGCAATTAAGATAAAACGAGCGACGGCATTTAGCCACACGATGCGGTTGACGTTGCGAGCGGCTAGAAAGCCCACAGGCGTGGCCAGCACTAACCCCAGCACGGTTGCTAAAAACGAAATCGCCAACGTGTCGAGTAGCGCCACATGCACGCCGTCTTTCGTTGAAATAGCGTAGCTCGCCCAGTCCACAGGCCACATGCGCACCAGCAAATCTTTCATTTGCTCAGGTGCATCAGCCAAAAATTCGGGCATCACTTCAATGGATTTAATGGAGAGCACGATGGCTAGCAAGCAACCAAAATAAACGGCAAAACGACCAAGTGTTTCAGCAAATGTAAAGCGTTGATAGACAGATGCTGGGCTCATTGCTTGAATACTCTTTTAACTAACAATTGCAAGATTTCGCCCACGCAAATCAGCGCAATGATGCACAGCACAATGCCAAACACAAAGTCGTAGTCATAACGCTGAAACGCCGAGAACAGCGTGCCGCCAATACCGCCCGCGCCCACAATACCAATCATGGTGGAGTTACGCAAATTGGAGTCGGTCTCGTAGGCAATAAAACCAATCAGACGGTATAGCACTTGCGGCAAAACCGCGAAGGTGAGCACACTCATAAACGGTGCTCCTGTGGCCCTGACCGCTTCAATTTGCTTCATCGAAATCTCTTCAATTGCTTCGGTGAGCAGCTTGCCTAAAAAACCGATCGATGCCACCGTGAGAGCGAGCACACCTGCTAGCGCACCAAAGCCCACTGCCTTCACAAACAAGATCGCCACGATGACGGGGTGAAAGGTTCGGCATAAGGTGACGAAGGCTCGCACAGGCCATGTGACGATAGCAGGCATCAGGTTGCGTGCGCCAGCGACGGCTATCGGAATCGAGAAGAGAACGCCTAGTGCTGAGGCAAGAATCGCGATTTCTACGCTCTCAGTCATACCTTTGATCAGTTCTTGACTAGGCTGGAACACGGGCGGAAACATCTTGTGTAAAAACTTGGACGCATTGCCAAGCCCCAGTACAAAACGCTCCCATGTGATCTCCAACCTTGATGCAGAGAGCGCAAAGAGGATGAGGAATAAAACGCCGCCCACCTTAAAGGTAGGTGAGTAGCCAAATGGCTTGACCGTGTTTAATGCGCCAGCCACGATGTACCGCCATAAATGTCGTTCAGGATGTCATCGGTTAAGTCTGCCGCCGTGCCATCAAACACCACCTTTCCGCCGCGCATACCCACAATGCGGTCTGCGAAGCGCTTGGCCAGCGCCACATCGTGCATATTGACCAAAACAGGTATTTTTTTGGTGTCACCCACACGCTTGAGCAGCTCCATGATCTCAACCGAGGTCTTTGGGTCTAATGAGCTGGTCGGCTCATCGGCCAACAATACCGACGGATGCTGCATGACTGCACGGGAAATACCGACACGCTGACGTTGTCCACCCGATAGCGAATCAGCACGTGCGTTAGCAAAATCTTGTAGCCCAACGATGGCTAGCATTTCTTGGGCACGCTGAATATCAACAGGGTCAAAGGCGCGTCGCCAAGCCTTCCATGCTGAGATTTTTCCAAGAACGCCCGTGAGCAAGTTCTCCATAACTGACAGACGCTCTACCAAGTTGTACTCTTGGAAGACCATGCCAATGCGCGAGCGCATGACACGTAGATCATTGCCTTTAAGCGCGGTAATGTCAGTTCCGTCCAAGAGCACGGTGCCGCTGCTAGGCTCAACCAAGCGGTTAATGCAGCGCAGCAGGGTCGATTTGCCAGTTCCGCTTGCGCCAATAATCGCTGTCAGCCCCGCGCCCTCAATGGTCAGATTGATGCCATTTAAAACAAGTTTTTCAGCGACGTACGACTTGCTAAGATTTTGAATTTGCAGCATTATTTTTTCGCGGCTGCGGCTGCCGCTTCGGCAGCCTTGTCCACCACGCGCACCACGTCCCAATCTTTGGCATAGTTGATCGACACGAAACGATCTGCGCCATCAAAATCTTTTTGCATCGTGGCTGGGAATCGGTAGTCGGCAAAGCACTTGAGCATCTTGGCAGCCAGAGCTGGCTCTAAATCATGCGCATAGGCAAACGAGGACGTCGGGAAGCGCTGGCTGCGGTAGATCACGCGGAAATCGGCTTCTTTGATTTGGCCGCGCTCAGCCATGCGTTCATACACGTCGCTGGCCACATGCGCTGCGTCGTAGTCGCCCGTGCCCACGCCCAGTACCGATTGGTCATGCTTGCCAGAGAACTTGATGTCGTAATCTTTGCCTGGTGTCAGGCCTTGTGCCGGCAAGAGTGCAATCGGGGCGAGATTGCCCGAATTGGAAGAGGGCGAGGTGTGCGCGACTTTTTTGCCTTTCAAATCCGCGACGGTTTTATAAGGGCTGGATGCCTTGACGATGGTGATGAGGTTGTAGCCTTGGAAGCCCTTGGCATCGCCCTTGACGGCAAACGGAATCGCGCCGGCTTTGTTCACTGCAAATACCGTAGGACCCGTGGAAAAGCCCGCCACATGGAGCCTGCCAGAGCGCATCGCTTCAATCTCGGCCGCATTGCTCTGTACTTGGTAGAACTTAACGGCCTTGCCCGTGCACTGCGCCAAATGGTCAGTGAATGGCTTAAACACGTTTTCGTATTTGGCAGGGTCTTCTACAGGGGTGTAAGTAAAGATCAGCGTGCTGGGATTTTTCCATTTGGATTTATCCGTGGGCACATCGGCCACTAAGTCTTTGTTAGCATCGCAATAAAGTGCGTCTAAGTCGCCGCGGTTGGCGCAGGCGGCGGATTGAGCGAAACTGGCTTGTGCCAGTGTGAGTAGCGCACCAGCGATGAGTAGTGACTTTAAAAGTTTAGTCATGGGATGTCTCCAAAAAGTAGCGTGAGAGTTTAAAAGGTAATTTAAGCATGAGAAATGTGACAAAGCTATTAGAAATTTCCCTTGTATGGCTGGTTGCCACTTGCGCCCATGCTGACACCGTTTCACTTTATGCGGCAGCAGGCGTGAAAGCGCCAGCCGAAGAGATCATTCAAGCCTTCGAGCAGCGCACGAACCACCAAGTGCGACGCTATTACGACACGGCGGGGGCGGCTGAGACGCAAATGATGGCAGCGATCAAGCAAGGTCAACTGGCGAGCAGTTTGCTCATCACCACGCAGGTGCGTATTGACAAAGCAGCCTCGGTAGGCGGCGCGTTGCCGGGTGGACAGATGCGTGTGGTGGGTGATACGTTGGCGGGTGTTGCCATCTCCAAAGCATTTGGCACTGCGCTAAGCCATACAGGCATTGGCCTAGCGGTCGATTTGAAGCGCGTGTTGCTGGCGGCCAAACGCATTGCGTTTTCCGATCCTGCGCGTGGGGCAACGGTTGGCGTGCACTTTGTGCAGGTCATAGAACGGCTTGGCATCAAGGACAAAGTACTGGCTAAATCGCGCGTCGCCAAAGATGGCATTGAAACCATGAAGTGGGTGGCGAGTGGCGAGGTGGATATTGGCATCACCCAGATGAGCGAGATTTTGCAAACTGATCCAGCATTGCTGCTGGGCGCGTTTCCGCCAGAGCTTGAATTGGCTACTCGCTACAGCAGTTGGATTGGCGCAGATGCCAGCCCAGTCGTGCGAGAGTTAGCTGCTGCGTTTGCAAGTAGTGCAGGTCGTGTTGCGCTGGCTAAGCATGGGCTGCGGGTGCCTAATTAAGTTTGGTTGAATTCAGCACTTCCAAATCAGCTAAATCTTTGTGGCGCCCCGTGGCTTGTTTGTTGATTTTGAAGTCGGCTATGTCGATGACTGACATTTCAATGCCATCAGTTTTAGTAACGCCTTTGCGAGCGTAACAATCGACAAAAGAAACGCCGTCAATGGCAGTGAGCAAGTCGATGCGAGCAGGCGGATAGCCGAGTTGGATGACGGCCTCAGGTACTAAAAAATCACTTTCTTTTAAGCCTAAGCTGGCAAACCCAAAAGTGCTCAGCACACCAATTAGTTTTTCGATGTTGGTGGGTGTTGGGTTCACCCAAATGTCGATATCACCCGTAAAGCGCGGGTGTCCGTAGCTGGCGAGCGCATATCCGCCGACCACCATGTACTCAACCTGCGTGAAGTTGAGTAACTCGATAAACTCTTTGAAGTCGGTGCTTAGCATGGTTGTCGGGGTTTGATAGTGGGTACATCTGAAGCCGAAATTGTTCCACCGCTGCAAGCCGCTCAGAGACTGGCCTAGAGAGCCAATAATCGCGGTCAGAGGGTTGCTCTTTTAGCGTGGTGCGGAGGGCTACTTTTTCCATAACCTACATGATAACGGTGTTACGCTAAACCATGCCCGCACAGATTCTTCAAATCAAAGTCAAACCCCAATCCCGCGTGAGCAGCCTCACCAAACAGGATGACGGCACATGGCTAGCGCAGGTCAAATCCCCGCCCGTAGATGGCAAAGCCAACGAAGAGCTCATCGCCCTAGTAGCCGCGCAGATGGGTTGCCGCAAAGCCGATGTGTCAGTGAAGAGCGGGGCTAGTGGGCGGATGAAGTTGGTTAAACTGCCAGCGTGCGATGCAGAAAGTAGAAGAGATTTATGGTGAGCAATAAGGGCTTCAAGAATTTATTTGAATGGATATGAAATGGAAGAAAAAACTTTTTTTGAATACGAAGATGTAAAAGTTACGAATTCACGATTCATCTCTGGTGGGCAAACCTATGCTATGAATAATGTGACCTCGGTTAAGACGCAAATACAAAAACCTAGCCGATGGATTGGGATTTTGTTGTTGCTGTTGGGCGCTTTATTAGCGATAAATGCAAGTGCTGCAATGGGATTGATATTAGTGTTTGGAAGTGGAATTTTTCTTTATCTACAAAAAACTACTTATCACGTTATGCTTTCGACTTCAGGTGGGGAGACAAGCGCGCTAAAAACATATCAGATTGAATACGTCACGCAAGTAGTCAATGCATTAAACGAGGCGATTGTTTATCGAGGTTAACGTTTTCGATAGACGATCTGATACAGCGGATACGCCAAATAAAAAAGGAGCCTCGCAGCTCCTTTTTTTACATCAATGCCCGCAAAGGCACGTCGTTATTGGCTTACACACTAGCCCGCAGTGCAGCTGCCTTGTCCGTGTGTTCCCAAGTGAACTCGGGCTCGTCGCGTCCAAAGTGGCCGTAGGCGGCTGTCTTTTGGTAGATTGGGCGTAGCAAATCTAGCATTTGCACGATGCCTTTTGGACGCAGGTCGAAGTGCTCGCCAACCAATTGGCTGAGTTTTTCGTCGCTGATCTTGCCTGTACCAAAAGTTGTCACCATCACGCTGGTGGGCTTGGCGATACCGATGGCGTAGCTGACTTGGATTTGGCACTTGGTTGCCAATCCTGCTGCCACGATGTTCTTCGCCACATAACGCGCGGCATAGGCTGCCGAGCGATCGACCTTTGATGGGTCTTTGCCCGAAAACGCGCCGCCGCCATGAGGCGCAGCACCACCATACGTGTCCACAATGATCTTGCGACCAGTGAGTCCGCAATCGCCTTGCGGACCGCCGATGACGAAACGGCCTGTGGGGTTAATCAAATAA
>JANPAY010000534.1:0-4616 GCA_031430155.1 Comamonadaceae bacterium | reverse complement strand
AGCGGCACGAGCTTGCCGCTCTTGACGTGCGGGCCTGCGCTGGTCATGGTGGTGATGAACGTATTGACTTGGCCGCTCATCAAGTCAATCATGGCACGCGAACTTCCTTGGTACGGCACATTGATAAATTTGATGCCGCTTCGCGCCTTGAACAAATCAACCACGACCGAGCCTGTGCCTGCAATCGCCATGGATAACTTGTCGGGATTGGCGCGCGCATAGCGAAGCACGTCTTGCGCAGTTTTGGCTTCAAAGCCTGGATGCGTGAGCAAGAAGGCGGGAGTTTTGCCAATCAAGGATATCGGCGTGAAATCGCGCACCGCGTCGTAGGGCATTTTGGCGGTGTAAATCGGGGTGCTGGCATGGAACACATCCACAAGCACTAGCGTGTAACCGTCTGCTGGCGACTTAGCAACGATATCCGTGCCAATCAAACCGCCGGCACCGCCTTTGTTGTCCACCACCACGCTTTGCTTGAGCACTTGCGAGAGCTTGTCCGCGATTAAGCGGGCGGTGCCATCCGAGCTGCCGCCTGCTGGAAATGGCACGACGAGTCTGATGGGTTTGCTAGGAAAGTCTTGCGCAAAGGCACTCAACATGAAGGCACTAGCCATAGAAACGGCAATTAATAGACGGCGGTTGAGCATGATCGAGTGTCCAAGTGTGAAATGAAAAATCAGTGTAGCACCCCACCTGTGCAACGCTCAATACCATTCAAATCCAAACGGCTTTTTACGTTTGAAAAGCCTTGCTGGACGAGCAACTCCCGAACCTCTAGCGCTTGGTTGTAGCCGTGCTCTAGCAAGAGCCAGCCGCCACTCTTCAAAAAGCGCGGCGCGTCTTGCACGATGCGGCGAATCGCATCCAAGCCATCCGCGCCGCTTGTCAGCGCCATGAGCGGCTCGTGCTCAAGCGCAGCCAGATGCGCGTCGCCATCGGCGATGTAGGGCGGGTTGCTAACGATGAGATCGAAGCGTTGTTCGCTTGGCACATTTTCAAACCAATTGCTCCGCAGGCCATACACGACAAGGCCTAGCGAATCGGCGTTGCTACAAGCCATAGCCAATGCGGCCTGTGAGGCATCAACCAATGTAACCCCTGAGTTCGGACGCGAGTGTTTGATTGCCAAGCCAATCGCGCCGCTGCCTGTGCCTAAATCTAAAACAGCCCCCCCTCTCCCCAACCCTCTCCCACGAGGGGAGAGGGAGTCTGCATTGGCTTTGTCCCCTCGCCCCTCGTGGGAGAGGGCTAGGGTGAGGGGGATGAGTTCCAATGCCCATTCGACCAACACTTCGGTATCAGGACGCGGAACAAGCACATCGGCATTCACAGCCAAGCTCAAACCAAAGAATTCTTTGCTGCCCACGATGTACGCGACAGGTTCGCCAGCTAAGCGACGCTGGATAAAGCCATCCAATGTTTGTTGCTGCGCAAGCGTGAGTTCGTCGGTGTCGTGCGACATCAGCCATGCGCGGTCGTTGATTGATTGACCCAGCGCGTGTAGCAGCAACATTTGCGCGTCTAAGCGATCCAAACCCTTGCTCTGCATGGCTTGCAAGGCATTGCGTAATTGGCTCAACTGCCAATCTCCAACTCCGCCATCAACTCCGCTTCGCGTGCATGTTGCAGCGCCGTAATCACGTCGCCCAAATCGCCCTCCATGATGTAGAGCAGCTTGTAGAGCGTGAGGTTGATGCGGTGATCGGTCAACCGCCCTTGCGGAAAGTTATAGGTGCGAATGCGGTCGCTGCGGTCGCCACTGCCGATTAGACCTTTGCGTGTCGCGGCGTCTTTGGCAGCGCGCTCGCTCCTGTCTTTTTCTTGGATGCGCGCCGTCAGTACCTTCATGGCGGAGGCTTTGTTGCTGTGCTGGCTGCGACCGTCTTGGCATTCGGCCACGATGCCTGTGGGCAAATGCGTAATGCGCACGGCAGAGTCGGTTTTGTTAATGTGCTGCCCACCCGCTCCGCTGGCGCGGTAAGTGTCGATGCGCAGTTCGGCTGGATTCAGCGTAATGGCAACCGCCTCGTCAGGCTCGGCCAGTACCGCAATTGTGCAGGCACTGGTGTGGATACGGCCTTGCGTTTCGGTTGTCGGCACGCGCTGAACGCGGTGGCCGCCTGATTCGAATTTGAGTTTTCCGTAAGCTCCATCAGCTTCGATTCGGATGACGACTTCTTTGTAGCCTCCTAGTTCACTAGGGTTCTCGCTCATGATTTCTGTGCGCCAGCCTTGGCTGTCAAAGTAGCGCGTATACATGCGCATGAGGTCGCCTGCAAAGAGTGCGGACTCGTCTCCGCCCGTACCCGCGCGGATTTCCATGAAAGCGTTTCTGGCGTCGTCAGGATCTTTGGGTAGCAAAAGGCGCTGGAGTTCTGCTTCCAGCTCAAGCATCTCAAGCTGCGCTGCTGCAATTTCCTCTTGCGCCATTTCCGCCATGTCGGGGTCGGAAGCCATATCCTGTGCGGCTTGCAGGTCATTTTCTCGCTGCAAGTACCGCTGGTAGCGGCCTGCGGCAGGTGTCACTTCGGCGTGTTCTTTACTGAGCTTGCGATAGGCGGTTTGATCCGCTATGATGTCGGGGCTGCTGAGGAGGCTCTCTAAATCGTGAAGTCGTTCATCAAATTTGATGAGTTGCTTGCGCAGAAATTCTTTCATAAATTTTTATACGCTTGGTGCAAAAATTTATTAGATAAGTTCCTAGCCAATGCTTGCAAAGCCATATCTATATTGGCCTGCGAGGCATCCGTTTCTTTTAAAAATTGTTTTTTCACACGATCAATCTCTTGTTCTTGCCACTCTTTGGCTTGCTCATTCAGGGCTTGTATTTTGGGCACACTCGTGCTTCGGGCCTCTTGCCACGCAGCAAACTCTGCCACACCTGCGTCCACTATTTTTTCGGCTGCACCAACGGCGGCAGCTCGGTTGGCAAGGTTCGTTTGCACGACAGCGGAAAGATCATCGACCGTGTAGAGATACACGTCTGGCAGCGCTTTCACTTCAGACTCAATATCGCGCGGTACGGCTAGATCAACCATGACCATGGGGCGGTGTTTGCGCAGGCGGATGGCATGCTGCACCGCGCCAAGCCCAATAATGGGCAACGTGCTTGCCGTGGAGCTGACCACCACATCGAACTCGTGCAAATGCATGGGCAGCTCAGCCAACGCTAGAGTTTCGATGTGCAAACTGGGTGTGCTAAAGCGTTCAGCCAGAGCCACGCCGCGCGCCGTGGTGCGGTTGGCAATGACCATGCGTTTAGGATTTTTAGCAGCAAAGTGCGCCGCGCACAGCTCGATCATTTCGCCAGCACCTACGAGCAGCACCCGCGTGTGCTGCCAATCTTCAAACACGCTGCTGGCTAGGCGCGTGGCCGCCGCCGCCATGCTGATGCTGTGACTACCTACCTCGGTGTTGGTGCGAACATCCTTAGCCACGGTAAATGCCTGTTTAAACAACTGATGCAGCACCCGGCCAAGCGTTCCCGCATCGCTGGCGGCGCGAACAGCCTCTTTGACTTGTCCCAAAATTTGCGGCTCGCCCAGCACCATCGAATCGAGCCCTGATGCCACCCGCAGTGCATGCCGCGCTGCCGATTGGTCATTGTGGATATACAAATACGGCTTCAATTCATCCGCTGTAATCGCACCCGTTTTAGATAACCACTCTAGCAGCAAGCCTTGCTGGTGTTGGCTTCCAAGCCCATAGAGTTCGGTGCGATTGCAAGTGGACAGCAGCGCGACTTCTGCTAAATCGGGAGCCGCGGCCTGCACCTCGGCCAGCACGCTACTCAGCTCAGCGGACGCAAAAGCGAAGCGCGCACGCAAATCGAGCGGCGCACTTTCGTGATTGAGACCAAGGGTCCATAGGAGCTGAGGTTGAGACATTAATGAATGAGGAGGAGGGACGTAACCGTTGATTATAAAATTTGAATCTATGTCCGCCTTAGACGCCCTTTATCACCTCATCAATTTCGCCCTGCCTGCTGTGTTTGTGGGGGGCGCTTTGGCATTGTTTGCTCGTCGTTACAGCAAACGAGCCTTGCGCCAAGTTTGGCTTATCAATAGCGTTGTTGGAATAGTCGCCATGGTTGCAGGCCTTATCCTGTTTGGAGTAGATGGCAAAATGCTCTCGTATGCCTTGCTGGTTGTAGCTTGTGGTTTTTCGCAGCTTTTACTGGGCAGGCGCAAATAAATCGATGCGATTAGTAATGATGCCGTCCGTGCCTAAGCCGAATAACCGTTTTGCTTCTTTTTCTTCGTTGACGGTGTAGCTCAAACAGCGCATGCCTTGTGCTTTAACGGCAGCAACGGTTTTGGCATCCCATAGCTTGTAGTTACAAATAACGGCGACACATTTCAAATCAATCGCTGTCTCAAGCCAATCGCACCAGAGTTCATCCAGCAGCAAGCCGCGCGGCAGCTTGGGCGCAGTTTTTTTTGCCCCTGCTAAAGATTCGGGTTTGAACGAACTCAGCAGCGGCTTGATGTCCGTAGTCGCCCAGAGTTCCTGTGCGCGTGCGGCGACCACTTCGCCAGTGATGCGCTCAATCGCTGCGCCGCCCTCAGTGGGTTTGAGCTCGATATTCAGCATCAAATGATTTGCCAAACAATAAG
>JANPAY010000533.1:0-1565 GCA_031430155.1 Comamonadaceae bacterium | reverse complement strand
ACGATCATGTCTTTCAAAATCTTATTGACTGCATGCCCCATGTGGATTTGTCCATTGGCGTAGGGCGGGCCGTCGTGCAGGATGAACTTGCCCTTGCTGCAGTTATGACGCGCGGCACGTAGCTTTTTGTAGATACCTTTGTCCTCCCACTCCTTCACCCACGCGGCTTCGCGTTTAGGTAAATCACCGCGCATCGGGAAGGGCGTATCGGGTAGATTGAGCGTAGAGCGGTAATCTGCGGGGGCTTTTGTAGCGTCGGTAGTCATGTGTTTTGTCGGAAATATTCTTTTGCCAAGGCGATGTCGCTAGAGATGCCAGCCTTGAGCGATTCCAGCCCATCGTAGGCCAGCTCGTCGTGCAGTTTGTGCAGCAATTCAACGCGGATGATTTTACCGTAGCCACCCTCAGCTCCCAGAGCGGCAGGCCAGTCTAGGCAATAGGTTTCTAAGAGGACGCGCCCGCCGTTCACGTCGGATGGGTCGAGGGCAGGGCGAGTCCCAAAATTAGCGACACCGCGCAAAGGCTTTTCACTGAGTCCAAACACCCGCACCACAAAGATGCCAGCGGCTGCGGGATGCTGATGTTTAAATGCGATATTGAGCGTGGGTACGTTCAACGTGCGCCCTAGTTTTGCACCATGAATGACGTGTCCGCTAATCGAATAAGTGCGACCTAGCAAGGCTGCCGCATCCGTCAAACGTCCGCCCGCCAAAGCGCTGCGAACGGCACTGCTGGAAACTCTCATCCCTTGGGCTTCTACAGATGGCATAGCTGCGAGGCCATAACCCGCTTGGCCTGCAAGAGAGGTGAGCAATTTGAAATCACCCGCTCGCTTCGCGCCAAATTTGAAATCGTCACCAATCAGTAGAAACTTGGTTTGCAAATTGCCGACCAGCATATCCATGACGAACGACTCAGGATTCATGCTGGCAAGCTGCTTGTTAAACGGCTGAATGATGAGGTTATCTATGCCGCAAGCCTTGATGGCTGAGGCTTTGTCGCGCAGTGTGCTAATGCGTTTGGGAGCGCTGCTGGGTGAAAAATATTCGCGCGGGTGGGGTGCAAACGTCATCACGCAAGTGGCAAGGCCGCGTGCATCCGCTTCTTTTTTAAGCTCGTGCAGCATCGCTTGGTGTCCTAAATGGACGCCATCAAAATTGCCAATCGTCAAGGCGCAAGGCTGGATGAGGGAGCTGCGGGGTAGGCCGCGAAAAATACGCATAACTGTTGATTATCCCGAATAGAGCGATGCCTTGTTGATGGGTTATATTGCAGGGTGTTATTTGTAAATTTAGGTGATGTTCCTTATTGGTTTTCAAAAGGGAGTGACGCGTGAAAGTATTGAAGCTGTCGGGCGGCGGATTGCCGCAATCTTGGATTAGTTTGGAGCAAGCGGTGCTGCACTACGCGGCGGATGAGGTGCGCTGGGAGACGGGTGCGCCCGTGGCCACCTTTCGTGGCGGCAACAATGCCATCACGGGGATTCAGTCCAGCATCACGATCAGCTCGATCATCGGCACCAAGGGCGTGCCAAAAATCAATCCGTTTAGTGCCAAGCCCGGCAT
>JANPAY010000532.1:0-13558 GCA_031430155.1 Comamonadaceae bacterium | reverse complement strand
CGGCAACAAACGCGCCCTGCGCACCGAAGCCGCCACTGAGGCCGCCAATGCATCTGCACAAGATTTACGTGAACTACTCATTCAGCAAAAATTATTAGCTAGCAATGCGTTTTTTGATTTGCTTGCAGCGCAGCAGCGCATTAGCCAAATCAGTAGCATTGCCGCCAGCGCCCAGCAACTGGCCAACGCTGCGGCCAAGCGACTCGCCGCAGGTGACCTCTCGGCGCAAGATACCGCACGTAGCAACATTGAAGCGCAGCGCGCCAAAAACGAAATTCTGATAGCCGAGCAAAACCGCGCACAAGCCGAACTCACACTCAACCTCATTCTAGATCTTGGCCCACAAAAGCTCATCGCCAATGCGCCAGAGACCTTAGCCAATAAGGCATACAGTGGTGTTACGCCGAGCATGCTGCCTGCTGAATCACGCGCCGACGTACAAGCGGCGACTGCACGCGCTCTAGCCAGCCGCGCTGCGCTGACCAATGCATTAGCACTCAAACAAAACGATGTCACGCTGGGCACGGCGTTCGATCACTTCCCTGGTACCTCCACGCGCTTACTCACGTTTCGTCTGTCCGTTCCGTTGCAATTGGGCGCACTGGGTGGCTATAGTTTTGGCGGAGAAATTGCCAGAGCTGAGGCCCAGCTCGCCATTGCCGAGGCCGCGCTAGAGCGCATACGCCACGCAGCCTACAACGATGCGCAGCGCCTTGCGCAAGAGCTACAAAGCAGCCAAGCCCGCGCCGCCAGTTACAACGACGGCATTGCCCCCGAGGCCAAACGCGTCGCCGACCAAGCGGAGTTGGCTTACAACAAGGGCGCCCTCTCCCTCACCGATTTGTTAGAGGCTCGCCGCACATGGCGCGCCACCACACTTGAAGCCATTAGCGCTCAAACCGATTTCGAAAAAGCACAAACCGCTTGGAACATTCGTCTGGAATCTTTGAAATGAAAAAACTCGCCCCTTTTGCTCTGCTAGCCATACTCCTTGTCGCCTGCCACGACGCACCCGCCCCCAAACAAGAAGCGCCAGCGCCCATTGTGCAAGGCCAACAACTGCGGTTTCCGCCCAATCATCCCCAGCTAGCACTCATAGGCATTAGCGCGGCCTCCGCCACCAAATCCATCACGGTAGAGTTGCCCGCCAAGCTCGTCTGGAACGAAGACCATACCCAGCGCATCTATGCCAGCTTTGCCGGACGTGTGGCCGCCATCCGCGTCGATATTGGACAAAGCGTTGCCGTTGGCCAAGCCTTAGCCAACTTGGCCTCGCCTGAGTTTGGCGTGGCGCAGGCCGATACCGCCAAAGCACAAGCCGACCTGCGCGTGACGCAAAAAGCATGGGCCCGCCAAAAAGAGTTATTTGATGCCGGCATCGTTGCCCGCAAAGAGCTCGATGGCGCCGAGGCTGATGCCGCAAGGGCAAACGCCGAAGCCACACGCGCCGAGGCACGCACAAGGCTCTATGGTGGCAGCAGCTCGGGCGGGATCAACCAACAGCTCACACTGGCCAGCACCATCAATGGCGTGGTGGTCGAGCGCAATTTAAACCCCGGCCAAGAACTACGCCCCGACCAATCGGGCGTGGGCGTGCCGCCACTGTTCACCATTTCCGATCCCAGCAGCCTATGGGTACAAATTGATGCCCGCGAATCGGATATTGGCAGCTTGAAGCCCGGCAGCGCCTTTGAAATTATGGTTCCCAGTCTTGGTGGGCAAACCTTTCAAGCCATTATCAAAACAGCAAGCGATTTCATTGATCCAGCCACGCGCACCATCAAAGTCCGCGGCCTCATCGCCAACCCACAACGCCTACTCAAAGCTGAAATGCTGGTTACGGCACGCATCACTAGGCAACTACCGGAAGGAAGCGTCCTCGTTCCAGCAAATGCGGCGCTGCTCTATGGGGCTAAACACCGCGTCTTTGTGCAAAGCGCTGCCAACACCTTTGAGCCGCGCGAAGTAGAACTGGCTTATGAAGGCCCTAAAGATGTCGTTGTCTCTAAAGGTTTAAACGCGGGCGACATGGTTGTCAGCGAAAACACCCTCCTCTTAGCCAGACTATGGCGCTCGTCACAAGACAATGCCTCAGCAAACCCAGGCTCTACAGGGCAAGGCGATAAAAAATGAAGCGCCTGATTTATTTCGCCCTACATCAACCCCTTTTTATCGTACTAGGGATTTTGGTCTTTGTGATGGCGGGGTTATTTGCCTTTAAAAACCTCTCCGTTGAGGCCTTCCCCGATGTCACCGACACGCAAGTCACTGTTATCGCGCTCTATCCTGGCCGCGCCGCCGAAGAAGTAGAAAAGCAAGTCACACTACCGCTAGAGGTCGCCTTATCAGGGCTTCCCAACTCCATCCGCGTGTTTTCGCATACACAGTTTGGACTCTCGTTTACCGTTGTCACTTACGACGATAAGGCCGAGGTCAATTTGGCTCGCCAGCAGGTGTTAGAGCGCTTACGCGGCGTCGATCTGCCAGCAAATGTGGAAGCCACCATCGCGCCCAATGCCACACCTGTTGGCGAAATCATGCGCTACCGCCTCAAAGGCGACGGCCTCTCCACAACCGAGCTTCGCACCTTACAAGACTGGGTTGTCGAGCGAGGCATCCGCCAAGTCGCAGGCGTTGCCGATGTGGTTGCCATGGGCGGGTTCATCAAACAGTACGAGGTGCAGCCAGATTTGGACAAACTACGCGCCTACAAGCTTACCTTTCAGAACTTATTAGATGCTTTAGGGCGCGGTAACGCCAATGTGGGCGGAAGCTACGTGGCACAAGGCGTACAGCAGTATGCGATTCGCGGTATTGGACTCTTGCAGTCGCCCGATGATATTGGGCGAATCGTGGTGGCGGCACGAGGCGGTACACCCATTTTGATTCGCGATTTGGCCCAGGTCAAAATTGGTGCTGTGCCGCGCTTAGGTGTCGTTGGACAAGATGATGATGATGACATCGTGACTGGAATCGTCATTATGCGCAAAGGCGAAAACCCCAGCGTTGTGCTAAAGGCCGTTAAAGAAAAAATTGCCTACATCAACGAGAAGTCTCTTCCGAAAGGCGCAAGCATAGAGCCGTTTTATGACCGCACCTGGCTCATGTCTAAAACACTTGGGACGGTATTTAAAAACTTGATCGAAGGCGCGCTGCTGGTATCTCTTATTCTCTATATTTTCTTATCCAATTTGCGCGCGTCTTTAGCCGTTGTGGTGGTGATTCCACTCTCTTTGCTAGCAACCTTTTTAGGCCTCAAAATTATGGGAGTGCCCGCCAACCTGCTGAGCCTTGGCGCTATGGACTTTGGCATCATCGTTGATGGCGCAGTGATTGTGGTTGAAAACATCATGCACCGCTTAGCCGAAAAACGTGATGGGCTAGATGATGCCGCAAGGCGCGAGGTCGTCATTAGCGCAACGGTGGAAGTGGGTCGCCCGACACTCTTCTCCATGCTCATCATTATTGCTGCGCATGTGCCCATCTTTGCACTACAACGTCACGAAGGGCGCATCTTTCAACCAATGGCCTTGTCCGTCGTGGCGGCCTTGATTGGCTCACTGATCTTCTCGCTCACGCTCGTTCCTTTACTTGCCTATTGGATGCTCAAGAAAAATTTGCCGCACGGCGACAACCGCGTCGTCGCTTGGTCTAAACGTGTCTATACCCCTGCTTTGGAGTGGTCACTGGCAAATAGCCGCAAGATTATTTTGATTGCGGGCATTAGTTTTTTAGGCGCATTAGGTTTAGCCTCGCGTCTGGGCTCAGAGTTTCTACCTGAGTTGAATGAAGGCACCATATGGGTCAACCTGCGCCTGCCCTCCAGCATCTCTAACGAAGAGGCAACCAAGGCACAGCGCGCTATTCGCAAGGCCTTACTCACGGTTCCCGAAGTCAACACGACCGTCTCTAAATCTGGCCAGCCCGAGGATGGCACAGACCCAAAAACAATGTCGATGACCGAGGTGTTTGTAGATTTAAAACCCGAGGAGCAGTGGCGCAAAGGCATGACCAAGGCCATGATTATTGACGAGATGGACGCGGCAGTATCTAAGCTTCCCAGCATGGAGCCCACGTTCTCGCAACCCATTCGCGACAATGTTTTAGAGTCGATTTCTCAAATCGACGGGCAGATTGTTATCAAAGTTTCGGGCGATAACTTGGATGAACTTCGCATCACGACAGAAGCCATCGAGCGTGAAATCAAACAAGTACGCGGTGTTTACCGTAGTGAGATTAACCGCCAAGGCGAGGTTCCACAATTAGTCATTGATATCGACCGCGATCGCGCGGCACGCCTTGGACTCAACGTGCAAGACATTCAAGACGTGATAGAGGCGGCTCTGGCAGGAAAGGCCTCGACCCAACTATGGGAAGGAGAGCGTAAGTTTGCCGTTGCCGTACGTCTGCCCGCCGACAAGCGCGAAATTGGGCGGTTAGCAAGCATTCCCATTCCAACCCCGGACGGTGGTTATGCGGCGCTGGGTAGCGTCACCACGATCCGCGAAACGAGTGGCGCTATGAATATTGCGCGAGAAGGTGGTCGTCGCACCATGGCGATTGGGATTTTTATTAAGAACCGCGACATGGGTTCCATCGTCGCCGATATGAAAGAGCGTGTGGACAAACACGTCAAATTACCCGCGGGGTACAACATTGGCTGGTCCGGCGAATTTGAAAACCAAGAACGCGCCATGCAGCGCCTCACTATGGTTGTACCCATTTCGCTTCTGCTCATTTTTGTGTTGCTGTTTGACGCCTTCAGCTCACTCAAAATGGCGGCGCTGATTCTGGTCAATGTGCCGCTCGCTTTAATTGGCGGCTTCATTGCGCTCTTTATATTTTCCATCCCGCTCTCGGTCTCTGCCGCTATTGGTTTTATAGCCCTTTCAGGACAAGCCGTGCTCAATGGTGTGGTGATGCTCTCGGTGTTCCAGCAACTTAGAGAGCGCGGTCTCAGCGTGCTGGAGGCCGTTAAGGAGGGATCCATGTCCCGACTGCGCACCGTGCTGATGACGGCGCTTCTGGCGGCCCTGGGGCTGCTCCCAATGGCTATTTCCACCGACATTGGCGCCGAGACACAAAGACCGCTGGCCGTCGTTGTGATTGGCGGCTTGTTTACCGCAACGCTGCTCACACTGCTTGTGCTGCCGGTGCTTTATGTGGCTTGGTTTGGGAAAGAAGAGCGGCAACTAGCCGCCGCTTAATGACGCAGCGGGTTAGGTGTCAATATTTGCCGCACGCAGCGCATTGGTTTCAATGAAGTCTCTGCGCGGCTCCACCTCATCACCCATCAGCATGGTGAAGACGCGGTCCGCCTCAATACCATCTTCAATCTTGACTTGGAGTAACCGGCGCACCTGTGGATCCATAGTGGTTTCCCATAGTTGCTCGGGGTTCATCTCTCCCAAGCCTTTGTAGCGCTGACGGCCAACCGCACCATCCGCCTGCTGCAATAGCCAAACCATGGCATCGCGGAAGTCGGTTACTTTTTGTTCTTTTTGGCGCTCGCCCTCGCCGCGATAAATCACGCCGCCTTCGCCAATGAGGCCATTAAAGGTCTCCGCCGCGCGCCGTAGCGCCGCATAGTCGTTACCGCGCACAAAGTCGCTATGAATGATGCTGGGCTTCGCATTGCCGTGGATGTAACGCGTAATCACCAGCTGCAGCTTGTCGGTGCGCATATCGACCTCAGCGCGTACAACCGCACGCGTGCCTGTGGTGCTCTCGCCCGCCTCTAGTGCCGCCTGCATCACTGCCGCAGAAGCCGTGGCCGCATCCATATCCTCAAGGTGTACCCCAACACCGTTAGCGATCGCACGCAAGGCATCAATATCCATCCAATTGGAGAGGCGATCAATCACGGTTTGTGCCATTTGGTATTGGCGCGCCACTTCACCCAGCGCCTCACCCGTCACCATGGCTTGTCCTGTACTTGGCATTAAACGCGCACCCTCTAGCGCCACCTTCAGCATAAAGGCATCCAGTTCATGCGCATCTTTGAGATACTGCTCGTGCTTGCCAACCTTAACTTTATAGAGTGGTGGTTGCGCAATATAGATGTGACCACGCTCAACCAACTCCAACATTTGCCGATAGAAGAACGTAAGCAACAAAGTACGAATATGCGCGCCGTCCACGTCCGCATCCGTCATGATGATGATGCGGTGATAGCGAAGTTTGTCAATTTTGAAATCGTCTTTACCAATACCCGTGCCCAGTGCCGTGATGAGCGTCACGATTTCATTGCTGGCAATCAACTTTTCATAACGCGCTTTTTCTACGTTTAGAATTTTTCCACGCAGTGGAAGAATGGCTTGAAATTTACGATCGCGCCCCTGCTTAGCCGAGCCGCCTGCAGAGTCGCCCTCCACCAAATACACCTCGCATAGTGCGGGATCTTTTTCTTGGCAATCAGCCAGCTTTCCAGGCAAGCCCATGCCGCCCATGACGGTTTTACGCGTGGCTTCACGCGCTTTGCGGGCGGCTTCGCGCGCCCTTGCTGAATCCATAATCTTGCCGCAAATAATTTTTGCGTCTGCGGGCCGCTCTTCCAAAAACTCGGTCAATGTCTTCGCAACAATTTCCTCAACGGGTGCGCGCACCTCACTTGACACCAACTTATCTTTGGTTTGGCTTGAAAACTTTGGCTCTGGTACTTTGACGGACAGCACACAAGCCAAACCTTCGCGCATATCTTCGCCGCTAACTTCAACTTTCGCTTTTTTAGCAAGTTCGTTGTCCGTGATGTATTTGTTAATCACGCGCGTCATGGCTGCGCGCACCCCTGTTAGATGGGTGCCCCCATCACGCTGCGGAATGTTATTGGTAAAGCACAGTAGGCTCTCGTTGTAGCCATCGTTCCACTGCATGGACACCTCCACGCCAATACTGGTGCCAGGGATGCCGCCATACGTCTCAGATGGGCGCTCGCCTGCCGCATAAAAAATATTGGGATGCAAAATATTTTTACCTTTGTTGATAAATTCAACAAAGCCTTTGACGCCGCCAGCAAATGCAAAATTATCTTCCCGCTGGTTGCGTTCATCAATCAAACGAATCTTGACGCCGTTGTTTAAAAAGCTCAGCTCCCGCAGACGCTTGGCCAAGATATCGTAATGAAAATCGATGTTGTTAAAAATCTCTGGATCCGCCAGGAAGTGCACCTCGGTACCGCGACGTTCGGTCGTCCCCGTCACGCGCATGGGGGACACCTCGACACCCTCCACTTTTTCAATTAAACGGTTTTGTACAAAGCCTTTAGCAAACTCGATCTCATACACCTTACCATCACGGCGTACCGTGAGACGCAACCATTGCGACAGTGCATTCACACAACTCACGCCCACACCATGCAAGCCGCCCGAGACCTTGTAGCTGTTTTGGTTAAACTTGCCGCCAGCGTGTAATTCGGTCAACGCAATCTCTGACGCCGAGCGCTTCGGCTCGTGCTTATCGTCCATCTTGACGCCGGTGGGGATGCCGCGTCCGTTGTCTGTGACACTAATCGAGTTGTCGCTATGAATCGTCACCACGATATCGTCACAATGTCCCGCCAGCGCTTCGTCAATTGAGTTGTCAACAACCTCAAAAACTAAATGATGCAGACCCGTACCATCACTGGTATCCCCAATGTACATGCCTGGGCGTTTCCGGACGGCCTCTAAACCCTCCAAAATTTGAATAGACCCCTCACCATACCCCGCAGAGTCGGCGGCGGCTTGCGCAGCCGTTACAACCATGGGAATGTGCGTGTCGGCACCCGCGTTTGTGTAGTCTTCAGACATGAATAACCTAAATTAGAGAGCTCAAAAAATAACCAATGAACAAGGTTTGGTTTAAATACGCATCGGCATCACAACATAGCGATAGTTTGCGTTTTCTGGTACCGTGAACAGCGCCGAACTATTGCCATCAGCAAGCTCAATACCCACCATTTCTTGAGACATATTTGCTAAAGCGTCAATTAAGTAAGTCACATTGAAACCAACTTCAATGGCATCACCACTGTAGTCAATATCTAACTCTTCAACCGCTTCTTCTTGCTCCGCGTTGTTTGACGAGATACGAAGTAGGTTTTCTTCAAAATTAAGGCGCACGCCTTTAAATTTATCGCTTGTCAAAATAGCCGTACGCTGCAAAGAAGTCAAAAGTGTTTGACGACCCACCGTGACATGATTTTTATGACCCTTCGGAATGACTCGGTTGTAGTCGGGAAATTTTCCTTCGACTAATTTGCTGACAAATTCCATGGATCCAAAATTAAATTTAGCTTGATTATTAGCAAATTGGATTTCTATTTTTTCATCACTATCCGCCAATAAACGTTGCAACTCTAATACCGTTTTCCGAGGCAAAATAACCTCTTGTTTAGGCACATCTGTTTCCAAATCAGAGTTGGAATAAACCAAGCGATGACCATCGGTGGCAATCAGGCTCAGCTTCTTACCATCGACAACAAATAAGATGCCATTGAGGTAATAACGAATGTCTTGCACCGCCATGGCAAAGGAAACTTGCTGGAGTAAATCCTTCAATACCTTTTGAGGTACCGAAAACATAGCGCCAAACTTAGCCGACTCTTGCACCAAAGGGAAATCTTCGGCTGGCAATGTTTGAAGCGTAAAACGGCTCTTTCCTGCTTGCAAAACAAGTTTGTTATTTTGCGATGTGAGTGAAATAATTTGATCACTCGGTAGCGATCGAAGAATATCAATCAACTTACGCGCGCCAACTGTTGTGGTGAAACTACCTGCATCCCCGCCCATCAATCCAGCTGATTTGATTTGAATTTCCAAATCACTAGACACGACTTGAAGTTGATCGTCTTTTTTACGAAATAAAACATTCGCCAAAATAGGCAGTGTGTGACGTCTTTCAACGATACCCGCAACAGATTGCAGAAGCGTTAAAAATTCATGTTGCGGCGCTTTAACGATGTTCATGTCTTCCTTAATTAAGTTAGTTTTTAAATTAGCAGTAGTAGTAGTAGCGCGGTCTTTTTGTGGATGACTCAAAATCCATTTTTAAATCAATAGCTTATTCAAAAAACTCATTGTTGAAAAAAGCCAAAAACGCATTCAAAGATTGTAATAACTTTTCGCTTTTTTCAAATTGATGTGGATAAGTTGGAGTTATCATTTTTTTATCCACATACTTAATTTTTAAGCGTTTGTTCCAAAATGTGTAGTTGTTGATTTAATTCAATATTTTGCTGTCGTTCCCTAGTGATTTTTCGAACTGCATGCAGAACCGTTGTATGGTCACGCCCGCCAAATAAGTCGCCAATTTCTGGCAAACTCCGCTTGGTCAATTCTTTAGCTAGGTACATGGCAATTTGACGCGGCCCGGCAATGCTGGCTGGGCGTCGTTTGGAGTACATGTCCGCAACTTTAATTTTGTAAAAGTCCGCGACTGTTTTTTGAATATTCTCGATTGAGATTTGTTGGTTTTGAATGGAAAGCAAATCTTTTAAAGATTCACGTGCGAGCGCAATAGAAATTTCTTTTTGATTGAACTTTGAGAAGGCTAAAATTTTTCTAAGCGCACCCTCTAACTCACGCACATTGGAGCGGACATTTTTTGCCACAAAAAAGGCAACTTCTTCGGGCATAACCAAGCCTTCAGCCTGTGTTTTATTGATCAAAATAGCGACTCGGAGCTCTAACTCGGGCGGCTCTAAGGCAACCGCGAGCCCCGCATCAAATCGAGAGACGAGGCGCTCGTGGATATTGGTCAGGCCTTTTGGATAGGTGTCGCTGGTCATCACAATGTGTGATTTTTTGGTAAGCAGCGCTTCAAAGGCGTTAAAAAACTCTTCTTGAGTGCGCTCTTTGTTGGCGAAAAACTGAACGTCATCAATTAATAATAAATCGAGGTTGTGATAGCGATTTTTAAATTCGTCAAAGGTTTTGCGTTGATAAGCCCGAACAACGTCGGAGACAAATTGCTCTGCATGGATATAGAGCACTTTTGCAAGCGGCCTTTGGCTCAATAGCTGGTTACCAATTGCGTGCATCAGGTGGGTTTTACCCAAACCAACACCACCATAAATAAATAGGGGGTTGTAAAGCGCGCCAGGCATATTGGCCACATGTAAGCTTGCGGCGCGCGCCATACGGTTGGCAGAGCCCTCGATGAGATTATCAAAAGTCAAGGTGGAGTTGAGGCGTGTTTGATTGATCGCGGGCTCGGCCTGCGCGGTTGCAAGAGTTGATTGCGAATACAAACTTTCATCCGACAGGCTTCTGTGTGACGGCGGCGCTTTTTCTTTCGCAGAGTCGTTTTGCGCGCGTAGGGCGAGAACGATATCAACAGGCTGTGACATAAGTTGCTGCAGGGTGTGAGAAACAGCTTTAAAGTACTGACTGCGTATCCAGTCTAGTTTGAATCGATTGGCAATCCAGAGCGTTACGACGCGGCACTCGGCGTCTAAGGCCATCTCAACAGGCTTTAACCAAGTAAAAACTTGATTTTCGGGGATCGTTGCTGTTAACCGTTCAAGACACTTTGCCCAAATAATGGGCGCATCGGACGGCTTGATTGTGGGCAGGGTGGCGGAGGAAGATGTCGGCATGGTCGGGGCTGTGGATAGCCGCCATCTTACCAGCTAAAAAAGACTTAAAACAATAACTTATTCACATTTATTTTATGGCGCTAAAGACTTTTGACAAGATGGCGCTACCGGTACCGATGGGGTCTTGTCGGATTTTCTTTTCTTCTTCGCCAATCATGGTGTACAAGCCATCCAGTGACTTGCTGGTGACGTATTTTTGAATATTGGCATCATCGGGTTTGACTAATCCAAACTGCTGAAGCTTTCCTGCTAGATTGTTGTATTTCTCTGCCAGCCCGACGCTTGAGGTTGCCTTGGTCACGAGCGGCAGAAACTGTGTGCCAAGAGGTGTGCGTGTTTTTTCAGCAAAAAATTGAGTTGCCGCTCCTGCGCCACCCGACAAAATGGTTTTGGCATCCGTCACGCTGAGGCTTTGTACCGTTTTGAGGAGTAAGTTTTTGGCCATCGGGACGGCTTGCTCGGCAGCACGATTCATACTGGTGACTAACTCATCAATTCTTGCACCTTGTCCGAAGTTGCGCATTATTTTTGCCGCATTCTCCATATAGCTTGGAAGAGAAATTTTGACGAGCGGATTGCCCAAAAAGCCATCCGTTTTACCCAGCGAATCAATGGCCGACGCCGTCCCACGGGTGAGCGCCGCCCTGAGCCCGTTGGCCGCGTCATTGTTTGAGAGGTCGCTAAGGCTGAATGCCAATACGTCAGCAGAATATCCTGCAGCACGCAGGGCCAAGAGCGCGGTGATGAGTTGTAAGCCACCTTGGTTAAAATTTCTGCGATTCATCACGTTGATGTTTTGGTTTAGCATTTAATAGGTTTCCATGAAAAAAATTGTTTGGACGTTACCCGCGCTGTTGTTGACAATTGGCGTGATTATTTTTTGGCAAGGCCCTTCTGTGATCAGTGTAGCGCCGAATTCTAATTTCGTACTTCTAGATGCCAGTAAAACAGTAACCGCCGACTTTAAGGGTAAGGTCACTCTTGTTAATTTTTGGGCGACCAGCTGCACCACTTGCGTGGCAGAAATGCCAAAGATGATCGCCACGTACAACAAATACCACGCCAAAGGCTATGAGGTGCTTGCGGTTGCGATGGCTTACGATCCGCCCAGCTATGTCGTCAACTTTGCACAAACGCGGCAATTGCCGTTTAAGGTCGCTATTGATAATACGGGCGCCATTGCAAAGGCTTGGGGTGATGTGCAGCTAACACCCACCACCTACTTGCTTGATAAAAAAGGCGCCATCGTTAAGCGCTATGTTGGCGAGCCAAACTTTGCGGAGCTGCACGCGCTAATCGAAAAACTATTGGCTGCGTAGCTTTAAAGCGGCCGGTCGAATAAGCTGATCACGCCATTCATGGTGATGCCCGTCAACGCCACGACAACGGAGCACATCAACATCACGCGCAACCCCAAACGATGGGCATGGCTGGCGTTTTCGCCCTTTGCGTTGGAGAGTTGCGTGCCGGGCCATGCGTGAAGCACAACGGACAGGCCACAAATGGCGCCCAAGAGTGCGGCGGCAGCGCCTGAACGAATCCATTTAATGGGCGGCGCGGCTAGCAAAACCGCGTCCCATGTTGCGCGAACATCGCCGACCGAGAGCATCAGCGCCAAGCCAAGACCGATCACGATGGAGAACAAAATTAAGACGTAGTTGGCTACTACGCAAACGGCGGACAAAGCCACAATCCAAGAGATACAAGGCATACCAGCGGGCGCACCGTAAGCCGTGTTGAGGGTTTGAAAGTATCCTGACTCGTGTTTGTGAATGAGATCAAGAGCCAAGGTGGGCGCGACCAGCAGCGCCATAGTTTGTGCGCAAATCATGGGCGCAGCAGTTGCCACCCATGCGGACCAAATAACGGATGTCAGACTAGCGGCTTGTTCTGGTAAAACACTGGGAATGAGTACAAATAGCACGCCGCCAGCAAGCAGACCGAGCACCATAAAAAAAGGCATCATTTCGGCCAACTGCTCATCGCGAAACTCACGCATAACACGCCTTGGCTCGGCAAGGCGCCAATAACTGCGGTGCAACCACAACGATTTAAGCGCTTCCCAGCGCGTTACAAAATGTATGTTTAAGTTTGCGTCGGCGCTCATTTTCCGCCCAGATGCGACCTTGCAGCCGTTGCGGCACGGCTTAAATCTGTGTACTCGGCGGCTTTGCGTGCATCACCAGCTTTGGCGTAAATGCTTGCCAGCAAATCTAAATCGGCAATCACGCGGTTAGAGGCACCAATGGATTGGTCCAGCTGTAATGCCTGCATGCCATCTTGCACGGCTTGTGGGTAGAGGCTTTGCGCCAGGCCAATCTGGGCCAGGCTTCGCAGGGCATTGGCTTTGTCGGAGGGCGCGCCGGCCTGGGTTAATGCTGTTGTTGCTTTTGCTTTTGCCGCGACTAAATCGCCAGAGGCTAAGTGCCAACTCGCTCGTAATACAGAAAGCGCAGACGCGGACTCGCAAGGCGCCGCACACAGACCCTCCGCGGTTGTTAGTGCATTCCCAGCCGCGCTTAAATTCTTTTGCTGTAAATAAAGGGCGGCAACACGCCCTTGCGCTAAAAGCAAAGTCGATGGCGCAATGGTGGCACCTGTGCTTGGTAGAGTTAACACGCGGTTCACGCGTGCGAGTGCGTCGGCAGGGCGACCATCATCCGAGTCAATGCGCGCAAGACTGAGTTGCACATTGGCGAGGGCATCAACCATGGCTAGCGATTCATAAACATAGGCGGCCGTTTGAAAATCCTTTGCTGCGCCCATGTGGTCGCCTTTGGCATAGGCCGCCGAACCGCGGTGCTCTAGTCGTTCCGCCGATTCGAGCGCCGGGCTTTTGACCTCTGTTGGTTTTTTGGAGGCGCAACCCGCCGCCAACATCAAAGCGCTAACGGCAATTGCAAGGATAGAAAAAAACCTCATTTACTAGCCTCAAATGCATCGAGTCTGAGTGGTTTGGCGGCGGGCTCGTTTTTAATAAAA
>JANPAY010000531.1:0-2426 GCA_031430155.1 Comamonadaceae bacterium | reverse complement strand
GTTTTAGCAAGATGCTGCGCAGCGCCCAGCAGCATGGCCGTGTGGCCATCGTGGCCGCACGCGTGCATCTTGCCTGCGTTTTTGGAGGCGTGCGCGAAAGTGTTGAACTCTTGCATTGGGAGCGCATCCATATCGGCGCGTAGGCCAATGGCTTTGCCGCTTTTATTGGCTTTACCTTCGATGATGCCCACCACACCTGTCGTGCCCATGCCGCGGTGAACCTTAATGCCCCACTCGGTGAGCTTGCCAGCGACGACATCGGCAGTGCGGTTCTCTTGAAAGCACAGTTCGGGGTTGGCGTGGATATCACGGCGGATGGCGGCGATCTCGGCAGCGCCGCCAGAAGAAATAACTAGGGGTGTAAAGAGTTTCATGTCAACATTGTGCCCGATTCAGCGTTATACGCAGTGTGATAACTAATGTTCTCTTTTTTAAAGAATGGATTCAATTGATGAAAACTACCTTCGCAAACACGTTGGCGGCAATTGCCACTGCTAGTGCGCTGCTACTAACTGCCTGCGCGTCTACTAAGCCAGCAGACCCAACACCCACCGATGTGGTGGGCGGCATGAAGAGCGAGGATGCTAAATCACAAGAGTGCGTGACGGCCTCCATCCTAGGCGGAATCATTGGCAGCATGATCGCCGATGACAAAAACAGTGTCAAAGGTGCGGCTGCAGGCGCTGGTATTGGCATGCTGGGCTGCGTGGCGGTGAAAGCCAATGCACGTACTGCCCCAACTCCCGCGACTGCGGCTTCTGCTGCCAAATAAGCAGCGCCTAAAATTGGCGGCATGACTCCCATCTCTACACCCGCCCTCTCCTTTCAATCCGTGAGCAAAAGCTACGGTAGCAACCATGCCCTCGATAGTGTCAACTTTGATATTGCTGAGGGCGAATTTTTTGGCTTGCTAGGCCCCAACGGTGCGGGCAAGACGACCCTGATTTCGGTACTCGCAGGTCTCGTCAAAGCCACGGCTGGTAAGGTCTTGGTGCATGGACATGATGTTCGCGCCGACTTTGCCATCGCACGCCGCATGATTGGTGTCGTTCCGCAAGAGTTGGTGTTCGATCCCTTCTTCACGGTGCGCGAAGCTTTGATGATTCAGTCGGGCTATTTCGGCATTAAAAAGAACGATGCGTGGGTGGATGAGCTCTTAGAGAACCTCGGGCTCACTGACAAAGCCAACGCCAATATGCGCCAGCTGTCGGGCGGTATGAAGCGCCGCGTACTGGTAGGACAAGCCCTCGTCCACAAGCCGCCCGTCATCGTGCTGGACGAACCCACGGCTGGCGTGGATGTGGAGCTACGCCAAACACTGTGGGCGTTTATCAGCAAGCTCAATAAAGAGGGGCACACTGTCCTCTTGACGACTCATTATTTGGAAGAAGCCGAGGCGCTGTGTGGTCGCATTGCCATGCTGCAACAGGGGCGCGTGGTAGCACTCAACAGCACCAGCGAACTCTTGAAAGCGGCTGCATCCAACGTGCTGCGCTTCAAGCTAGATGGCACATTGCCGCCAGCGCTTGCCGCCAAAGCACGTGTGGTGGGACGCATCGTGCAGCTTCCTGCTAACACGGCAGCAGAAGTTGAAACTCACCTCGCCGCTGTGCGCGAAGCTGGCTTGGTGGCAGAAGACGTTGAAGTGCGAAAAGCTGATTTAGAAGATGTCTTTTTAGACGTGATGAACAAAGCGAGAAACATAAACGAAGGAGTCGTATGAATACCACCATGAGCCATACAGCGAACGGCTGGCAAAGCCTGTTTTACAAAGAAATATGGCGCTTTTGGAAAGTTTTTGGTCAAACCGTGACGGCGCCCGTACTGACCTCTGCGATGTATCTACTGATCTTTAACCATGTGCTGGCCGATCACGTGAAGGTGTATGACACGGTTAGCTACACCGCTTTTTTAGTCCCTGGCTTAGTCATGATGAGCGTGCTGCAAAACGCATTTGCCAATAGCTCGTCGTCCCTTGTGCAAAGCAAGATGATGGGCAACTTGGTCTTCTTGCTCGTCACACCGCTCTCGCATTGGGATTGGTTTTTTGCCTACGTGGGAGCGTCCATCGTGCGTGGTCTGTGCGTGGGTAGCGGCGTATTCATTGTGACCATTTGGTTTGCCGAACTCCACTTTGCAGCGCCGCAGTGGATTGTGCTGTTTGCCTTGATGGGAGCGGCCTTGCTGGGTTGCCTGGGTCTCATTGCGGGGCTGTGGGCTGATAAGTTTGACCAGATGTCCGTGTTTCAAAACTTCCTCATCATGCCGCTGACTTTTTTGTCTGGTGTCTTTTATTCCATTCATTCACTACCACCATTTTGGCAAAACCTCTCCCGCTTCAATCCGTTTTTTTACATGATTGACGGCTTTAGGTACGGCTTCTTTGGCAAGAGCGATATTGATCCTTGGATTAGCTTTGGTGTGGT
>JANPAY010000530.1:0-7628 GCA_031430155.1 Comamonadaceae bacterium | reverse complement strand
CCAAGAGCACCCAAATCTATTGAAGCGACGATGGGGTGCTCACTGGCTGCCTCCTTGGCAAAAACGGCTGGGGGTACGGGATCTGGCATTGCCCGCGCCTCAATCGTCACAACGCTTGCTGGTGTTTCGATGGAGGTGAGTTTTTTTCTGTCCATAAAGTCGCGAGGTATCCAGCCACGCTCCACCAGTACATACTCGCTACTCGACGTAAAAAATGGTGTTACAACAAAGAAACCTTGCTTGGCGTTCATCTGGCGGTTATCCACATACAGCGTCTGGGGTGCCGCCCACTGCCCACTCAGCTTTATTGGTTGGACATTTTGTCGCTCTAAACTTAGTTTTTCTTTTTGTGAGGCACGATCTAGCTGCCACAATCCCAACGAAAAAATCAGCCCGACCATCAGCAGTGCGGATAATGTGACTATCCAAAATCGAAGGTCGTCACTTAATCTATTCGGGGAGCTAGTTGACATGGGTTATTTCATCGCTTTATTTCTACTGCTGATTATCGCAAGCCTTGCATCGGCAGGCTTTTTTATGTTGCGCAGGCCATCTGAGCATGCCAGCGATGACGATGAGAAATCTGCCAAACAGCGTGGCATGGTTCGCGCACTCACCGTGCGCATTGGTCTTTCCGTGACGCTATTTCTCTGCGTGCTACTGTCGTGGCAAATGGGTTGGATTCAACCCACAGGGCTGCCTTTAAAGTAAAAAAACATGATCCCATTGACTGCATCCATTCTTCGGCAATTTACCTTCCGCCTGGGTTACGGCACTTATAGAAAAAACAAGCTCAAACTCAGCGCCTATAAAAAACTAACCCAGCAAGCGCTGCCGCTCTTTTTTAGAGGTGGCGATATTATTTCTTTCGCTCCACTCGCCAATGGGGTGTACGAGCCTGAAATTAAGGCTTTGATCGATCATTTGTCCAGCAGCGGCTACGCCGATTTCTTGCTTGATATTGGCGCGAACATTGGTCTCTCGTCATGCCAATCTGGCGCAGGCTTTCAAGAAATTCACATGTTCGAGCCGAACCCGAACTGCCTCAGCATTTTGAAAGTCAATGCAAACATTGCGCTGCGCCACCAAAACTACGTCATACACGAATACGGACTTGGGTCTCAACAAGAGGTCTTGCAACTCTACGTGCCTTACGACAACTGGGGTGGTGCTTTTGTTAAGTCGAGCAGCAACGAATACGACGAAGCCCTGTTATCGTCCAAAGATGGACACGGCAAATTTGATTTAAAAAACTACGATGTGCTGGATGTTGCGATTGAACCTGCCGTCGAACGACTGGCGCAGTTATTTGCATCACTCACCACAAAAAATCTGACACAAGGCGTGATCAAAATTGACGTGGAGGGCTTTGAAAAATTAGTCATTGATGCCATCCTCGCCACGTGCCCAACTAACTTTCATGCATTCGTGATTTTTGAAAATTGGAAAGAAGGTGGTAGTTTGGAACAACTACATGACGAGCATCCGCGCATCCATATCTACAAGCTCACCGAACACAAAACCACATGGGCTGGCGCTCCGCGCTGGTTGAACTCTTGCATCAACTTCTTTAAAGGCAGTCTTAGCACAACGCTAGAACCCATCCAGAAAACCATGACGGCGGGATCGTTTGTGATGGAGATCAAACCCGTATAAATGCGACTCATAAAAAAACCCGCTCGCAGCGGGCTTTTTTATGCCTGTGCTGATTACAGCCAGTACACCAAAATATAAAGCCCGAGCCACACCACGTCCACGAAGTGCCAGTACCAAGCCGCACCTTCGAAACCGAAGTGTTTATCGGCACTGAAGTGGCCTTTTTGCAGGCGCAAGGTGATGAACAAGAGCATCAGCATGCCGATGAACACGTGAAAACCGTGGAAGCCCGTGAGCATGAAGAAAGTCGAGCCATACGCACCTGATGCCAGCGTGAGGTTCATCTCGTGATATGCATGGTAGTACTCATAGCCTTGCACGAAGAGAAATAGTAAGCCGAGTGCCACGGTGATCCACATGAACTTGATAGTCTTCAAGCGGTCGCTGACGATGAGTGCGTGATGTGCAATCGTGAGCGTCACGCCAGAGGAAAGTAAAAGCGCCGTATTGACCGTTGGCAGCGAGTGCGTGATGTAGCCCCATCCCATCGTGAAAATATTGGTCGCTTTAGCGTCATAGCCCACAGGCTTCATCGTTTCAAAAGCTTCAATAATGCCGCCTGGCGAGGCTGTAGCGCCATGCTGCAAGCTAGGCCAAACGCCTTTAAAACCATCCCACAACAGAGCGTGGTCAGCATTTGCCAACATGGGCACCGAGTGCACACGCATCCACCACAAAGCGGAGAAAAACGCACCGAAGAACATGACCTCGGAGAAGATGAACCAGCTCATGCTCCAGCGGAAAGAAAGATCGACTTTGTAGCCATATTTGCCGCCGACGCTCTCTTTAATGGCATCGCCAAACCATTGGAATAAAACCCAAAAAAGGAACAGCAAACCTGCAAACAACGACCATTTACCCCATGTCACGCCATTGACCCATTGGCCCGCACCAAAGATGACCCAAAACAGGCCAAACGCCGCCAAGGCAGGATGGCGCGATGGCTCGGGCACAAAGTAGTAGGGGGTTGCCGTATCGGCGTGGCTAGCTGCACTCATGGTTTTCTCCGCTTATCAATCTATCAAAAAAAATCAATTAAATTTTGACCATGTATTGCACCAGCAATATCAGGCTAAATACAAATAAAAAACACAAACCAATTCCCACTCCAATAAGGTGGAGTGGCGTAATCGCTGCAATGTCCTTCTCAAATCCTGCGCCCTTGCGAATGCCAAGGAATGACCAAAGCACAGCGCGAATCGTTTTCAAAAATTTAATCACCGCACTCATATCTTGTCCGCGCGCGTGGCACTACCCGCAGCCATGCTCTTGCCCGGCACCTCAAAAAAGGTATAGGACAGCGTAATCGTGGTCACGTCTTTCGACAGTTTTGGATCAATCACAAAAGCCACCGGCCAAGATTTCTTTTCGCCCGCATTCAATGTGTACTGCTGAAAGCAAAAGCACTCGACCTTGTTGAAATACGGCATCGCCTGCTGCGGCGCGTAGCTAGGGATCGCTTGCGCGGCCATGCGGCGGTTTTGCGTGTTTTGGAATTCGTAGACGACCGTGGTCAACTCGCCCGGATGCACTTGTAGCGAGCGCACAGCGGGTTTGAAATCCCAAATGCCGCCTGCTTGTGTGCCAGCACTGCCAGCGCCTTCTGGCCTAGCGCCACGAGTGTTGGCATCAAACTCAACCGTAATCAGACGGGATTTATCGATTTGCGTGTTGTCAGGCACTTTAGCTTTTTGGCCTGGCACCTCTAGTTCGGCAAGCGCCAAAACATTAATGCCTGTCGCTTCGCAAATCGCGTAGTACAACGGAACAAGCGCGTAGCCAAAGCCAAACATGGCGACCACAATCACGCACAGTTTGGTGTGAAGCTTCATTTGTGGCAACTTCATCGTCCTAGCACCATCATCTTAAAAACGAAGCCTAGCGCGAACACCAACGCCACTGACGCCAAGATCAGCGCCAGCTTGATATTTTTTTTCGATTGCTCAGGTGTCGCCATCATCAAGCGCCGATTAGCCAATCACTTTGGTCGCAGTCGCGTCCAACTTAGGTGGTGTTTCAAAGGTGTGGAACGGTGCTGGCGACGGCACTTCCCATTCAAGGCCCTCAGCCGATTCCCACGGACGCTGGGCGGCTTTCTCGCCTTTACCACGCATCATTGGCAGCACCACGAAAAAGAAGAAGTAAACCTGCGCCAAACCAAAACCAAACGCACCAATCGTCGCGATTTGATTGAAGTCGGTGAACTGCGCTGGGTAGTCCGCATAGCGGCGCGGCATACCCGCCAAGCCCAAAAAGTGCATCGGGAAAAACGTCAGATTAAAGAAAAATAACGAGAGCCAAAAGTGCATCTTGCCGCGAAACTCGTTGTACATCACACCCGTCCACTTAGGCGACCAGTAGTAAAAGCCTGCAAACATGCCATAGAGAGAACCTGCCACTAGCACGTAGTGGAAATGCGCCACCACATAGTAGGTGTCTTGCATTTGCAAATCAATCGGTGCCAATGACAAAATCAAGCCCGTGAAGCCACCGATGGTGAACACGAAGATGAAGCCCACCGCAAACAGCATGGGCGTTTCAAACGTCATCGAACCCTTCCACATCGTGGCGACCCAGTTAAACACCTTCACGCCTGTCGGCACAGAAATCAGCATCGTGGCGTACATGAAGAACAATTGGCCGGTGACTGGCATGCCCGTGGTGTACATGTGATGCGCCCAGACAATGAAGGACAAAATCGCAATCGAGGAGGTTGCGTACACCATGGAAGCGTAACCAAACAACCGCTTACGCGCAAAAGTGGGAACCACATGGCTGATGATGCCAAAGGCTGGCAAGATCATGATGTACACCTCGGGGTGACCGAAGAACCAGAAGATGTGTTGATACATCACCGGGTCGCCGCCACCAGCGGGGTTAAAGAACGTGGTGCCGAAATGACGATCGGTCAGCGTCATGGTGATCGCACCAGCCAAAACAGGCATCACAGCGATCAACAAATAAGCGGTAATGAGCCATGTCCAGACAAACATCGGCATCTTCATCATCGTCATGCCAGGAGCGCGCATATTCAAAATCGTGACCACGATGTTGATCGAACCCATGATGGATGAAGCACCCAGCACGTGCATGGCAAAAATACCAGCGTCCATTGATGGGCCCATTTGAAGGGTCAACGGCGCATACAGCGTCCAGCCCGCAGCGGGTGCGCCGCCGGGCATAAAAAAGCTCATGACCAGAGTGACTGCCGCAGGAATCATGAGCCAAAAGCTAAAGTTATTCATGCGGGCAAAAGCCATATCGGCTGCGCCAATTTGCAGTGGAATCATCCAGTTCGCAAAACCTACAAAGGCGGGCATGATGGCGCCGAACACCATGATGAGTCCATGCATAGTCGTGAACTGATTAAACAGTTCTGGATTCACAAATTGCAAACCTGGTTGGAACAGCTCTAACCGAATCAAAAGCGCCAAAACACCGCCAATCATCAGCATGGTGAAGGCGAACAACAAATACAGCGTGCCAATGTCTTTGTGGTTGGTCGCGTAAACCCAACGACGCCAGCCTTCTGGTTTGTGGTCGTGGTGATCGTCGTGTCCGTGATCTGCGTGCGCTGCGTGTGCCATGTCGTGTGATGTGCTCATGTTTGTATCTCTCTTGGCTTATTTACGTGCGGCAAGCACTTCGGATGGTTGAACCAGCTGACCCGTTTTGTTTGACCAGTTGTTTTTGGTATAGGTAATCACAGCGGCGATGTCGGTATCCGACAACTGCTTCCATGCGGGCATCGCATTGTTGTTTTGACCATTGAGCAAAATTTTGATTTGCTTGTTTTTATCCGCGTCCAAAACCACGGCAGCGCCGTCGAGTGGCTTAATAGGACCTGCACCTTTACCGCTGGCTTGGTGGCAAGCCGCACAGTTGCTGGCATAAACTTTTTCGCCACGCTTCAAGATATCGTCCAGCGTCCACACCTTAGTCGGATCATCCAACTTTGCGGCTGCCTTTTTCTGCTCTACTCCCACCCATGCGGTGTAGTCAGCGGCACTCACAACCTTGATGTGAATTGGCATATAGGCATGCTCTTTGCCACACAGCTCTTGGCACTGCCCGTGATAGTCGCCAATTTTGTCGGTGCGAAACCAAGTGTCACGAACAAAGCCAGGAATCGCATCTTGCTTGATACCAAACGATGGCACGGCAAACGCGTGAATCACGTCGTTAGCGGTGGTGATGATGCGGATTTTTTTGCCGACAGGGACGACCATCGGGTTGTCGACTTTAAAGAGATAGTCATCCGGAATGACTGTGCCTTTTGGCAGACCAGAGTTAGAGAGTTCGCGGTGTGAGTTATCCAGCGTCGAGATAAAGCCAATGCCTTCGCCTTCGCCCTTGATGTAGTCATAACCCCATTTCCACTGGTAGCCCGTCGCCTTAATGGTCAAATCGGCATTGCTCGTGTCTTTAGAGTACACCAGCGTTTTAGTTGCCGCCAAACCCATCGCGATAACGATGAGGAAAGGAACGATCGTCCAAATAATTTCAACCGTGACTGACTCATGAAAGTTCGCCGCCTTGTGACCGAGCGACTTGCGGTGCTTCAAGATGGAATAAAACATCACGCCGAATACGGCGACAAAAATGACGAGGCAGGCGATCATCATGCCGTTGTGTAGCATGTGCTGATCCATCGACAGTTGCGTCACTGGGGGGTGGAAATTGAGCTGATTGACCGCTGGGCCGCCTGGGAGGTCGTTAACCGCATAGGCACTGGCCGTTGCAAGAAGCATACTGAGTAGAGAGAGGAAATTCTTCATCGATAAATTCTTCATATTTTTTTAGCAACTTAAGATTTTAACGGGTTTACCCCATAGCCTTCGAGTGTTTGAGCATTTCGCGCATATTCGTGAGGCTAACTGAGCTACTTGACGACAACTTGACTCGCGGCTTGGGCTTCATCGCGTGACCATAAATCAACTCAAACGTCAGCGCGATTTGACCATCAGCGTTGCGGCATTCACCCAAAGTCTCCAATAAAGATGCCCGCCAAGCCCTACTGGATTTGGCCTGCAGGCCTGCTGCTCTAGCAGGATTCAAATTTCGCCCCAGCTCACGCAGCTCTTGCAGCGCGCGTTCAGGGTTAGCGAACGTCAAGACAAGACGTTCCATATCCATCACGGGCTCAGCAAAGCCTTGCGCCACCAACCGATCGCCCCAATCATGCATATCGGTCAGCGTATGCAGCGGCGCAGGCCAACCACGCCGCGAATAAGCGGACCGCAGTTCCATCAAGGTGTCGGGCCCCAAACACGAAAACATCACAAAGCCCTCGGTTTTGAGCGCCGCGTGCCACGCTTCAATCATGCGTTTGGGTGCAGCTTCCATGTGGAGCTGCATATTTGACCAAATCATGTCTTGCGATAAGTCAGAGGGTGACTTAAACGATTTCGCTATCAGCTTTTGCCACAAACTCATTCGCAAAGCAGGGTGCGCCGTTTTGCCTCCGTGCTGCCAAGACCAATTCGTCCAGTTTTTGGTTGGTAGCTTGATGTAATCCAGTCGCTCCGCCATGCGCCGCCCCACTTCCTCGTGCAGCCACGGGGCGGGGCGCACAGGCATTGCCGCCCAGCGTGCAGCGGCAATCGTGTCAATCTGTGGATCAAAATCTGAAGAGGAAGCAGCAACCATCAGCCGAGTATATTGAGGCATGTTTTCGCGACTATTGCACGCCATCCCATTTGAGTGCACCATCTGCAAAAAATGGCCATCCGCTTCCTTTGAAGGGGTGACGGCTGTTTGTCAAAGCTGCATTCAAACGCACGCTAAAGCACCCCAATTTCCCGCGCCACCAGGTCTGGTTGGCTGCATCGCCTGCGTGAGCTTTGATGCACCGTGGTCGGCTCTCATTAGCCGCTATAAATTCGCACCCGAACCCGGACTTGCTAGATTGTTTGCAGGACTAATGCGGCTTGATGCGCGCATCCGTGAATTGCTAGAAAGTGCTGATATCG
>JANPAY010000529.1:0-9576 GCA_031430155.1 Comamonadaceae bacterium | reverse complement strand
GCTTTGGCGCGTGGAAGCGAAAGGCGACAAAGACCGTTTCTGCGGGCACGTTGCCCCCTCGCCCTTGATGGGAGAGGGTTGGGGAGAGGGTGATGCCGCAACGGCACTCGTAGAAGCCACAGCTGGTGTGGCTTGCGGAGCAGCACCTCCAGCACCCTCAACCTCAGCCACCAACGACCCCATCTTCACTTTATCGCCTAACTTCACTTTGAGGGAAGCCACGACGCCAGCGTGTGAGGATGGAATTTCCATTGAAGCTTTGTCGGATTCGACCGTAATCAAAGACTGCTCTACTTTCACGGTGTCGCCTGCCTTGACCAGCAACTCAATCACGGTGACTTCGTCGAAATCGCCAATATCGGGAACCAAAATTTGTATATTTGCCATGTTTTTCTCCTCTTATTTTTAAGCAATGATTACGCGTAGAGCGGGTTAATTTTGTCGGCCTTGATACCGTACTTGGCAATGGCTTCCGCCACTTTAGCGACTGGCACAGAACCTTCTTCGCTCAAGGCTTTGAGTGCAGCAACTACGATGTAGTGACGATTCACCTCAAAGTGTTCACGCAATTTAGAGCGGAAGTCTGAGCGGCCAAAACCGTCGGTCCCCAATACTTTATAGGTACGACCTTTGGGCACAAACGGACGAATCTGCTCGGCATAAGCCTTCATATAGTCGGTGGAGGCGATGACAGGCCCTTTGTAGGGCTTCAATTGGCTTTCAACAAAAGACACGCGCGGCGTAGACGTTGGGTGCAACAAGTTGTAGCGCTCTGCATCTTGGCCATTCCGAGTCAGCTCGTTAAAGCTAGGTGCGCTCCAAACGTTAGCACCAATACCCCAGTCTTTTTCTAACAGTTCCTGCGCTGCAATCGACTCTCGCAAAATCGTGCCTGAACCCAGTAGTTGCACGGTATGTTCCGCTTTTTTGGCCGTGCTTGGTTTGCATAGGTACATGCCTTTGATGATTTGCTCCTCTGTGCCAGGAATGAGTCCAGGCATGGCATAGTTTTCGTTCAAAAGTGTGATGTAGTAGTACACGTTGTCCTGCTTTTCAACCATACGCTTGAGGCCATGATGCAAGATCACGCCCACTTCGTGTGCAAAAGTGGGGTCATACGACAAGCAGTTCGGGATGGTATTCGCCATGATGTGGCTGTGCCCGTCTTCGTGCTGCAAGCCTTCACCGTTCAGCGTGGTTCGCCCTGATGTTCCGCCCAGCAGGAAGCCCCGGGCTTGCATGTCGCCAGCTGCCCAAGCCAAGTCGCCAATACGCTGGAAACCAAACATGGAGTAGTACACGTAGAACGGCACCATGATGCGATTGCTAGTGGAGTAGCTGGTCGCTGCGGCAATCCAAGAGCTCATGCCGCCCGCTTCGTTAATGCCTTCTTGCAAGATTTGACCCGCTTTGTCTTCGCGGTAATACATCACCTGCTCTTTATCTACGGGGGTGTACTGCTGACCTGCTGGGTTGTAAATACCGATTTGACGGAACAGGCCTTCCATGCCAAAGGTACGCGCCTCGTCCACCAAAATAGGCACCACACGCGGACCGAGTGCTTGATCACGCAGCAGCTGGGTGAGGAAACGAACATAGGCCTGAGTCGTCGAAATCTCCCGCCCTTCGGCGGTTGGTTCCATCACGCTTTTAAAGGTATCCAGCGCTGGCACGGTAAAGCTCTCGTCAGCTTTGGTGCGGCGATGCGGCAAGTAGCCACCCAAGGCCTTGCGGCGTTCGTGCAGATATTGCATCTCTGGGGTGTCATCCGCAGGCTTGTAGAACGGCAGCTCTGGCAATTGGCTATCAGGGATAGGAATGTTGAAGCGGTCACGGAAAGACTTGATATCTTCATCCGATAGTTTTTTGGTTTGATGAACGTTGTTTTTACCTTCACCAATTTTCCCCATACCGAAACCTTTGACGGTTTTAATGAGTAACACCGTCGGTTGGCCTTTGTGATTGACGGCTTTATGGAAAGATGCATATACCTTTTGCGCATCATGACCGCCGCGCTTCAAATTCCAAATTTCGTCGTCGCTCATGTGCGCAACCATTTCTGCCGTACGTGGATCGCGGCCAAAGAAATGTTTGCGTACATAGGCGCCATCGTTGGCTTTGAAGGCTTGATAGTCGCCGTCTAGCGTGTCCATCATCAGCTTGCGCAGCGCGCCGTCTTTGTCACGTGCCAAGAGACCATCCCAACCGCTACCCCACAAAAGTTTGATGACGTTCCAGCCTGAGCCGCGGAACTCACCCTCTAGTTCTTGCACGATTTTTCCGTTGCCGCGCACAGGACCATCGAGGCGCTGCAAGTTGCAATTGATGACGAAAATCAGGTTGTCTAAATTTTCACGCGCTGCTAGGCCAATCGCGCCTAAGGATTCCACTTCGTCCATTTCGCCGTCCCCGCAGAAGACCCAGACCTTACGGTTCTCCGTATTGGCAATGCCGCGTGCATGCAGATATTTCAAAAAGCGTGCTTGATAAATCGCCATCAAAGGGCCAAGGCCCATGGACACGGTGGGGAACTGCCAAAACTCGGGCATGAGTTTTGGGTGTGGGTAGCTCGACAAACCTTTGCCATCCACTTCTTGGCGGAAGTTGAGGAGTTGTTCTTCGGAGAGGCGCCCTTCTAGGAACGCCCGCGCATAGACACCGGGTGACACATGGCCCTGTATGTAGATACAATCGCCGCCGTGTTCTTTGCCAGCCTCGTTGTTTTCAGCATGCCAAAAATGATTGAAGCCTGCGCCAAACATATTGGCCAGTGACGCGAACGAGCCAATGTGTCCACCCAAGTCACCCCCATCAGCGGGGTTATGGCGATTAGCCTTCACGACCATCGCCATCGCGTTCCAACGCATATAGGCACGCAGTCGCTCCTCGATTTCTGCATTGCCAGGGTTGCGTGCTTCGTCTTGCGTTTCGATCGTGTTGACGTAACCTGTCGTTGCAGAAAAAGGCATGTCGATACCCTCTTGCCGCGCTTGCTCCAATAACTGCTCGAGTAGGTAATGCGCGCGCTCGCGACCACCATCGTTAGTCGGTGCGCTGGCAATCACAGCGCGAAGCGCGTCAATCCATTCACGGGTTTCTTGTTTGTCTGAATCAAGGCTTAGATCGGACAATGCAGGTGCTGTTTGCGACATGTAGAAGTCTCCTTTAATTAGTGATGAAAGAAGTATGCCATATCTAATTTATATCTCACAATATAGTTATTAATTTCGCATTATGAACTTATAAAATGAATGAGAACCTCTTCTCACCTACACTCTAGCGCCTATGGCATACACATTTCCGTCCGTTACTAATCTTTGGCGCCCGGAGTGGCGAGCTTGGTGGCGCCAGCAGTCACCCGTTCGGCAAGATCGTTACGCCATGATCGCTCCTGTCGCAACTGTGATGCTATTTTTAACCGTGGTTTTTTTAACTATTGGTTATTTGCGAGTCGAAGAAGCCGACCGTGAACGCGAGAGTATTAAGCGCGACGTTGGTTACACGCAAAGTCAATTGCGTGAGCGTCTGCAAGATCGTAAAGATCAAGTATTGCAAATTGCTAAAAGTATTGGTCGTGGCCTTGTCGATCAAGCCGAGTTTTTAGGCCAATCGGAAACACTGGTCAGCACCACGCCAGAAATGATGGCGATGGTCTGGGTGGACGGCGCGGGGAAGTTTCGTTCAGCCTACTTGACGACTGGTGCTTACACCATGGATTGGTCGAAATCATCCCGAATTGGCACTAACAGCGATACCGCAGAGCTATATCGACGCGTACAAGCTGGTCGTCAGCCTCTGTACTCCGACCCCTATTTCAGCTCCGATGGCCGAGGTTTGATTCAGCTGCAAGCCCCTATTCTTGGTGCTAGCAATCGATTTTTAGGTGTTTTAATTGCTGAGTTATCACTTGAAGGCTTGCTACAAAACGGCGTGCCCGCGGACATTAGCAAAAAATATGGCGCTGCCTTTGCAGGGTTTGAACGCCAACGCTTAGCGGGCGTTCTCACACCCCAATCATCACTGGCAAGCGGATCACTATCGTGGCTGACTGGCATTGGGGCGAGACATGAATACGCCTCTGATTTTGAACTGAATGAAGGCGACCGTACCCCCGCTGAAGGGGATAGCTCGCTTCAACTGGTCTTGCAGGGCTATCGCACTTCGCAAGGCTTTACGGGCAGCGCGCTGCGGCTGCTAGTCGTCGCACTTAGTTTGCTAACCATTTGGATGTTGATCGCCAATTGGCGACACACTAGGCGACGTCTTCGCACGCAAGACGCCTTACTGGCTGAGACCAACTTTCGGCGTGCCATGGAGAACTCCATGCCCACCGGCATGCGTGCACTGGACTTAGAAGGCCGCATCACCTACGTGAATGCCGCGTTTTGTCAAATGACGCAGTGGCGCGAAGCGGACTTGGTCGCTACGCTGCCGCCTTATGTGTATTGGCCCCCAGAAGACACTGCCAAGTTGCATCTTGTTTTAAAACAAGAGCTAACTGGTGAGAGTAGCGCTGGTGGAGTCGAAATGCAGGTGCTAAGGCGTAACGGCACTCGCTTTGCTGCGCGTATGTACGTCTCCCCGTTAGTGGATGCCCGCGGCAAACAAACAGGCTGGATGGCGTCGATGACCGACATTACCGAACCCACACGTATCCGCAGAGAACTGGGCGCCTCCTACGAGCGTTTTACGACCATTTTGGAAGGCCTTGATGCCTCGATTTCTGTGTCAACGATGGGTAGCAAACAACTGCTGTTTGCCAACAAAACGTACCGTGATTGGTTTGGCGAAGAGTCACACGATCAACCCGATTTTGTGGACACCATGCTGGCCAGCAGCTCAGATCAACATGCATTAGACGACGCGAACGATGAGGTGGATGCGCTAGCAGGATTGCCGCTATTTGACGTTGAAGATGCGCCCAGCGAAAGTAAGGAGATTTATCTTGAGGCGACACAGATAAAGGCGGCTCGTTGGTTAGAGGTACGCGTTCGCTACCTGAATTGGGTAGATGGTCACTTAGCGCAAATGGTGATTGCCAGCGACATCACGGCTCGTAAAAATGCAGAGGCTTTGGCGCAAGAGCAAGCAGCTAGGGCGCAAGCGGCCAGCCGCCTGATCACCATGGGCGAAATGGCTTCGAGCGTGGCGCACGAGTTGAATCAGCCGTTAGCGGCCATTAGCAACTATTGCAGTGGCATGGTGAGCCGCATCCATAACAATCAAATTAGCAACGATGAGCTCTTACTCGCCATTGAAAAAACAGCCAAGCAGGCACATCGTGCGGGGCAAATCATTCAACGTATCCGAAGCTTTGTGAAGCGTAGCGAGCCCAACCGCACGCCTAACGATATGGCGACGATGGTGAACGAGGCCATTGAACTGGTGGGCATTGAGGTGCAGCGAAGACGGGTGCAGTTAACGCATCACGTGGCCTTTAATCTGCCAAGCCTCATGGTGGATCCGATTTTGATTGAACAAGTAATCGTCAACCTCATCAAAAATGCCGCAGAAGCCATTGACGTTGAGGGTGAATTTTCGCCCAAAGATATGGCAAGGCGACAAATTAAAGTGCGCGTCATTCGCACAGCTCAATTGCAAAATAATGAGGCTCAGGACGGCATTGAGTGCAGCATCGAAGACACGGGGAAAGGCGTACCCCCAGAAGTGCTAAAACGCATTTTTGACGCGTTCTACACCACCAAACTAGAAGGCATGGGAATTGGTCTCAATCTATGCCGATCCATCATCGAATCACACCAAGGTCGCCTCACAGCTGAGAACATCTACAATGGAATGAGTATGAGCGAGACTAAAGCCATCGTGGGATGCCGCTTTAGTTTTTGGCTCCCACTGCCAGCGCTCCATCAGTCATCAACCCAACCAAAGATTCATCATGAGTTTGATTCCTAAAAAAGGCACTGTTTTTGTTGTTGACGATGACGAGGCCGTGCGAGACTCGTTGCAATGGCTACTAGAAGGTAAAGATTACCGAGTGCGTTGCTACGACTCTGCTGAAAATTTTTTAGCCAGGTACGACGCACGTGAGGTGGCCTGTTTGATCGTTGATATTCGTATGACGGGCATGTCCGGGCTTGAACTACAAGACCGCCTTATCGAGCAACAATCCCCGCTACCGATTGTCTTCATTACCGGTCATGGCGATGTGCCCATGGCTGTGACGTCCATGAAAAAAGGTGCGATGGATTTCATTCAAAAACCATTTGACGAAGCCGCGCTTGTCACGTTGATTGAACGAATGTTAGAACACGCGAAAACGTCCTTTGCCGCGGCTCAGGCCAGCGCAAGCCGAGATGCCCTGCTTGGCAAACTGACCTCCCGTGAGGCACAGGTTTTAGAGCGCATCGTGGCAGGACGCCTCAATAAGCAAATCGCCGATGACCTCGGCATCAGTATCAAAACCGTGGAAGCACACCGCGCCAACATCATGGAAAAACTCAGCGCGAATACCGTTGCAGACCTCCTCAAAATTGCACTTAAAAATTAATTTTCATTTCTCGTCTTTTCATGTCAGCACAGCTTATTGATGGCAACGCACTTGCCGCACAAATTAAAACAGAAGTCACCGCCAAAGTCATCGCCCTCAAAGCACGCGGCATTCATCCAGGCCTCGCCGTTGTGCTGGTGGGTGAAGATCCAGCCAGTCAGGTCTACGTGAGTCACAAAGTCAAAGACAGCGAGCAAGTCGGCATCCACTCGGTTTTGGAACGTATGCCAGCCGATACCCTAGAGGCAACACTGCTAGCAAAAGTGGAAGCTCTCAACAACGACCCCAGCATCCACGGCATCTTGGTACAAATGCCACTGCCCAAACACATCGACAGTCAAAAAGTCATCGCAGCCATCAATCCTGCCAAAGACGTGGACGGTTTTCATGTCGCTAATGCTGGTGCGCTAGCCGTCGGCTTGCCCGGCTTTTGGCCTTGCACCCCGCACGGTGCGATGAAGATGATTGAATCCATCGGGATGAATCTGCGCGGCAAACATGCCGTTGTCATTGGCCGCAGCAACATCGTCGGTAAACCGATGGCGCAAATGCTACTCAACCAAAGCGCGACCGTGACGATTTGTCACAGCGCAACCGTTAATTTAAAAGAGATTTGCCTCTCCGCTGATGTCATCGTCGCAGCCGTCGGCAAACAAAACGTCGTGTCTGCCGACATGGTGAAAGCTGGCGCAGTCGTCATCGACGTAGGTATGAACCGAAACGCGGCTGGCAAGCTGTGCGGTGATGTCGATTTTGATGCTGTGCGCGAAGTTGCGGGCTTCATCACACCCGTACCTGGCGGCGTGGGGCCAATGACACGAGCGCTACTGCTGGTCAATACCTTGAAGGCTGCAGGCGCTTAAATAAGTTGTTGGTTTGCGGGTGGCTGACTAGCACCCATGCCCAGCGTGCGCTGCATCAAGACTAAATCTAGCCAGCGATCTTGCTTCCAACCAGCGCCCTCAATCAGCCCCGCATGGGTAAAGCCCAATGCGCTGTGCAGTCCAATCGAAGCAAGGTTCTCACTTCCGCCAATCACAGCCATCACTTTACGGATACCTAACCGCTCTAAATTGGCAAGCAGCTCGGCTAGCAGCAATCTCCCCATGCCTTTTCCTGCAGCATCACGGTGCAAATAAATAGAGTTTTCGGCTGAAAAGCGATATGCGGCACGTGGTTTAAACCAGTTAGCATAGGCAAAACCCATCACCTTTTGCACCCCCAGCTCGCTTTGCGTGATGACTAAATACGGCAAACCTTTTGCCAGTACATCCTGCCTTCGCGCAATCATGTCTTGCACGCTTGGGGCTTCTGTTTCAAAAGTAGCGGTGCTGTGCAGCACAAAATGCGCGTAAATAGCCGTAATTTCGGGCATATCTTGATCTGTACTTGGGCGAATGCGAATCATAGAGTCTGGTGCAAGTTATAATAGAAGGCTTTGCAGCGTATCGCTGGCCGGGTGGCTATGTCGTGTGTCTCAGACGGTGCAAAGAATTATCCACCCTGATCCGCCCTAGATTTCATCGCAGATTTTTTATCTAGGGTTCACTTTTCCAAGGAATTCATTATGGTCGTCATTCGACTTTCTCGCGGCGGTTCTAAAGGACGTCCTTTCTTCAACATCGTCGTTGCCGACAAGCGCGAGCGCCGTGATGGCCGCTTTATCGAGCGCCTGGGTTTCCACAACCCTAGCGCAGCAGCGACCGAAGAAGGAACACGTATCAACACCGAGCGTTTGACTTACTGGCGCGGCGTTGGTGCACAAGTGTCACCAACCGTTGAGCGCTTGGTGAAGCAAACCGCTGCTAAAGCAGCGTAATTCAGTCCCATGCCTTTGATGCTGGATGCGGCAACGCTGCCGCAAGACGCAATCGAGGTTGGACGAATCGGAGACGCTTGGGGCGTTAAAGGTTGGATGAAAATCCACTCTTTTAACAATGACCCCCAAGCGTTTTTTTCGTCTAAACGTTGGTATTTACAAGTCCCTGAGCCTCGTGCGGGTGTTCGCATCAATTTTGAAGCATTCATTGGTACCGTTTTGTTTAAAGTTTTAGAGGCGAAAGAGCACTCCAGCGGTGTGGTTGCCACCTCGCTCGATGTTGCGGATCGCACAGCGGCGGAATCGCTAAAAGGTGCCCGAATATTTATTCCTCGCTCCAGCTTTCCCACCCCTGCTAAAGACGAGTTTTATTGGGTCGACTTGCTTGGACACAGCGTCATTAACCGCGAAGGCGTAGAGCTAGGCAAGGTTGATGACATGCATTCAACCGGAATGAACACTGTACTCATCCTTGGCAAAATCATGATCCCCTTTGTGAGTGTGTATATCGACTCAGTCGATCACTCAACAAAAACTATCCGCGTTGATTGGCAAGCGGATTATTTAGACTAACCTCTCCTCTTTTCCTCCTAAAGAAGCACACCATGAGTTTGAAATGCGGCATCGTCGGCCTGCCTAACGTCGGCAAATCCACCCTCTTTAACGCCCTCACCAAATCGGGCATCGCGGCAGAGAACTATCCGTTTTGCACAATTGAACCCAACGTCGGTATCGTCGAGTTGCCCGATCCACGGCTACAGCAGTTGGCGCAAATCATTACGCCTGAGCGCATCGTCCCAGCCATCGTCGAGTTTGTTGACATCGCAGGCTTAGTCGCTGGCGCCAGCACCGGTGAGGGCCTTGGCAATAAGTTTCTCGCGCACATCCGCGAGACGGATGCCATCGTGAACGTGGTGCGCTGCTTCGAAGACGACAACATCATTCATGTGGCTGGCAAAGTTGACCCGATCTCGGACATCGAAGTGATTAACACCGAGCTCGCACTCGCCGACTTAGGTGTGGTCGAAAAAGCGCTGCATCGTTTTCAAAAATTATCGCGTGCTGGTGACAAGGACGCGGCCAAGATGGTCGTCATTTTGGAACGCATTACACCTCAATTAAACGAAGCCACACCCGTGCGTGCAATGGGCCTTGGTGAGGATGAATTGGTGCTCTTAAAGCCCCTCTGTTTGATTACGGCCAAACCCGCCATGTTTGTGGGCAATGTCAGCGATACAGGCTTTACCAA
>JANPAY010000528.1:0-1848 GCA_031430155.1 Comamonadaceae bacterium | reverse complement strand
GCGAAAAAATCCCGCGCAAAGGCGGACCTGGTATTACCAAGAGTGATCTCTTCATCATCAATAAAACCGATCTTGCGCCGCATGTGGGGGCTAACTTGGACATCATACGCAGCGACACAGTGCGTATGCGTACCACGCCCGCTGGACTCAAGCCCTTTGTGATGACGAACCTTAAAACCTTGGCTGGCGTGGATGAGGTGATGGCGTTTATCGAAGCCAAAGGCATGCTCAAGGCCGCCTAAATGGTGAGTGGCTTAAACTCGTTGTTTTAGCTATTTTGCGACTTGCATTCGCCATCGTCACAGTGACTCTTCCCCCTCGCTTTTTCCCTCACTATCTATTAGCGCTAAGCCTTGCTAGTTGTGGCTTTGCAGCAATCGCGCAAGCCCCCACTCCCAAAATACCGCCAGCAGCTGTAGTGGCTTCTGCGGTTGGCTCCCCCATTTTTGTGCTCAATTCGCTGGATGCCACCATCAGTGTGATCGACCCCAAGACGTGGCTGGTACTTAAAAAAATTGATACAGGTAAGGAGCCGCATCACTTTTATTTGAGTCCTGATGAGAAATCACTCATCGTCGCGAATGCGGCATCCGATTCACTCACTTTTTTAGACCCACGCACGGCGCAAGTGCAGCGCGTCATGCGCGATATTCGTGATCCTTACCACTTGCGTTTTTCACCTGACATGAAGTGGTTTGTGACTGCTGCTAATCGGTTAGATCACATTGATTTGTATGAGTGGCAAAACACCGCTCCTGTGCTTAAAAAACGTGTACGAACAGGCAAAACGCCTAGCCACCTTTGGATTAACAGCAAAAGTACGATTTTGTATGCGACGATGCAAGACAGCGATGAATTGGTGGCGATTGATCTCAATTCTCAAGTCATACTTTGGCGCATCAAAACAGGCAAGCAGCCAGCAGATATTTATGGTCTCGCAGACGACAAAACCTTGCTGGTGGGTTTAACAGGCGGCGATAGCGTGCAGGTGTTTGATGTGAGCGGCACAGCGCCAAAGCTCACTCAGAAAATCTTTACGGGCAAGGGCGCACACGCGTTTCGCTCGGCGGGCGATAAGCGCCACGTGTTTGTCAGCAATCGCATTGCCAACACCATTAGCAAGATGGATTTGACTACCCTCAAAGTCGTTGCGACGTACCCAGGCGGTAGCGGCGCAGACTGTATGGAAGTGATGGGTAGCAGCGCAAGCGCTGCGGGCAATAAGTTACTCGTCACTTCTCGCTGGGAGAAAAAGTTGACGGTGATTGATTTGGTGAGCGGCAAAATTGAGCGTCAAATTCCCGTTGGTAAATCGCCACATGGCGTATGGACGTTAGACCATGCGCCTCGGGATTAGACCTTTGACGAACTAGCCATGTTTGACGCACAGCAATGGCTCTTTGAATCAGTTTTTCAGCCCGTGATGCTGTGGCTGGATATGGGCAGCTATGTCGAAGATGGCTACGTAGCGGCAGATTGGTTTTTATGGGGTTGCGTGCAGATTGCGCTCATTGCCTTCGTTCTCGTGCCCTTGCAGCGGCTGCGCCCCGTAGAGTCTGTACGCGACCACGCCACGATCCGTGTGGACATGCTCTACACGCTCATTCACCGATTGGGACTCTTTCGTCTGTTTATGTTCTTAACGTTAGAGCCCTTGCTTGATGAGGCTTTCGGGGCGTTGCGGTCAGGAAGTTTTGCTGGTTTTGAGATGGGCACGTTCCATCTCGATCAACTTCTGCCTAGCCTTACAGACAATTCAATTGCCAGCTTTTTTATCTATTTGGTGGCGCTCGACTTTGTCGGCTACTGGATTCACCGTGCGCAGCATGGCGTGCGTGCTTGGTGGGC
>JANPAY010000527.1:0-6104 GCA_031430155.1 Comamonadaceae bacterium | reverse complement strand
TTTTGCTGATTAACCATCCCCTTGATTGCCCGATTTGCGACCAAGGCGGTGAGTGCCAGTTGCAAGATTTGGCTGTCGGTTACGGCGGCTCTTCTTCGCGTTACGAAGAGGAAAAGCGCGTGGTGGCGAACAAAGATGTCGGTCCACTGATTTCGATGGAGGAGATGTCACGCTGCATCCACTGCACGCGCTGCGTTCGCTTTGGGCAAGAAATCTCTGGCATTATGGAACTGGGTATGGTGCAGCGCGGCGAGCATTCTGAAATCATGACAATCGCTGGCGATACGATTGACTCTGAACTGTCAGGCAACATGATCGACATTTGCCCGGTGGGGGCCTTGACCAGCAAGCCGTTCCGTTATTCGGCTCGCACGTGGGAGCTGTCACGTCGCAAGTCGATCAGCCCGCACGATTCGACTGGCGCGAATCTGATTGTGCAAGTCAAAAACAACAAAGTCATGCGCGTGGTGCCGCTAGAGAACGAAGCCGTCAATGAGTGCTGGATTGCCGACCGTGACCGTTATAGCTACGAAGCTTTGAATGGCGCGGATCGTTTGACCACGCCCATGATTAAACAGGGTGGTGAGTGGAAAGATGTCGATTGGCAGACGGCGCTGGAGTACGTGGCGAACGGCATCAAGCAAATCAAAACAGACCACGGCGCTTCCTCAATTGGTACGCTGGCAAGCCCACACAGCACTGTCGAAGAGCTATTCCTAGCGTCGCAATTTATGCGCGGCATTGGCTCAGACAATATCGACTATCGCCTGCGCACGACTGATTTCGACAACGCCTCATCTGCAAACGTCCGTTGGCTCGGCACTTCGATTACATCGCTCTCCAGCATGCAGCGCGTGCTGGTCGTGGGCTCTAATCTGCGCAAAGATCACCCCCTGTTTGCGCAGCGCATCCGCCAAGCGGTGCGCAAAGGTGCTCAAGTGTCCCAAATCAACGAAGTGAATCGCGATTGGGCGATGACCGTCGCGAACAGCATCATTAGCCCCGCGTCGGATTGGTCTGCAAGCCTTACAGATCCTCGCTTGGAGCAGTGGCTGGGTGCACCTGATGTCGCCACAGGTAGAAAAGTTATTTTGCTCGGCAATGCCGCTGCGCACCACGCGAACGCATCGCAGTTACTGGCTTTGGCTCAAGCATTGGCCGCTGCAACGGGCGCAGTCGTTGGTTATTTAACTGAAGCTGCTAACACGGTTGGCGCGCAGTTAGTGGGCGCAATGCCCGTATCAAATGGCCTGAACGCCGCGCAGATGTTGGCTCTAGACGCCAATCCCTTGAAAGCAGCTCTACTCTTAGGCTGTGAGCCTGCTTTTGATACGGCTGCTGGACACAATGGTGTCGTCACGCTATCGAAGATGCAAATGGTCGTGTCGATGAGCGCCTTCAAAACGAATATGGATTGCGCCGATGTGCTCCTGCCTATTTCGCCGTTTACCGAAACTTCGGGCACCTTTGTGAACGCTGAAGGCCGTGCGCAAAGCTTCCATGCAGTTGTGAAGCCACTCGGCGAAACTCGTCCTGCTTGGAAAGTGCTACGCGTACTGGGCAATATGCTGGGCGTGGCTGGTTTTGATTTTGATTCATCGCAAGAAGTTTTGGCTGCTGCGAACTTGGATAACGGCAAGCTCAACAATACAACAACTGCCTCTGTCACTGCCCCGCAGGCCATATCCAGTATGCCTTGCACGGCATCCATTTATCAATTGGATGGACTTGTCCGTCGCGCACCCGCCTTGCAACTCACCGCTGACGCACGCAATTTGGAGATCGCTGCATGATTGACGCTATCTTTAACTTCGGCTTGAACCTGTTTGCTGGCTCGTTCTGGGCAGCGATTGCTTGGCCCACCATTTGGGCGCTCATCAAAATCGTTATTGTCCTCGTGCCGCTGCTGCTGTCGGTTGCCTATCTCACGCTGTGGGAGCGCAAAGCCATTGGTTGGATGCAAATTCGGATTGGCCCCAATCGCGTGGGTCCCTTCGGACTCTTGCAACCAATTGCAGATGCGCTGAAATTGCTGACCAAAGAAATTATTGTTCCTGCTGCCGCCAATAAAGCCTTGTTTTTACTAGGTCCCATCATGACCATCATGCCTGCGCTGGCGGCTTGGGTGGTCATTCCGTTTGGCCCAGAAGTCGCTCTGGCTAACATCAATGCTGGACTCTTGTTCCTCATGGCCATCACGTCACTTGAGGTCTACGGCGTCATCATTGCAGGCTGGGCATCCAATTCCAAATATGCGTTCCTTGGCGCACTGCGCGCTTCGGCGCAAATGGTGAGCTACGAAATTGCCATGGGCTTTTGCTTTGTGATTGTGCTGATGGTGTCCGCGTCGCTCAACATGACGGACATCGTGACAGGCCAAGCCAAAGGTCAATTCGCGGCGATGGGACTTAATTTTCTTTCATGGAACTGGTTACCGCTACTGCCCGTGTTTGTGGTCTACGTCATCTCTGGCTTGGCTGAAACCAATCGTCATCCGTTTGACGTGGTGGAGGGCGAGTCGGAAATCGTCGCTGGTCACATGGTCGAGTATTCGGGCATGTCCTTTGCGATGTTCTTCTTGGCCGAATACGCCAATATGTGGCTCGTCTCTATCACGACGGCGATCATGTTCTTGGGTGGCTGGATTGCACCTATCGAAGCGCTCTCGTTTATTCCTGGTTGGATATGGCTTGGCATCAAGACATTTTGCGTCGTGACCCTGTTCCTGTGGGTTCGCGCCACATTTCCACGCTTCCGTTACGACCAAATCATGCGCTTAGGTTGGAAGATTTTTATTCCCGTCACGCTCGTGTGGTTAGTTGTGGTCGGTGGTTGGATGCAAACTTCTTGGAACATTTGGAAATAAGCGAAAGATAACGATATGACCAATTTTTCCATCAAAGACTTTCTCAACAGCTTCATGCTGACGGAGTTACTCAAGGGCATGCTGCTCACGGGCAAACATGCCTTCCGCCGTAAAATTACGGTGCAGTTCCCCGAAGAAAAAACCCCGATGAGTCCGCGTTTCCGTGGCCTACACGCGCTGCGCCGCTACGAAAACGGCGAAGAGCGCTGTATTGCATGCAAACTATGCGAGGCCGTGTGCCCTGCCATGGCCATCACGATTGAGTCTGAGGTGCGCGATGACGGCTCACGCCGCACGAGCCGTTACGACATTGATCTGACCAAATGCATCTTCTGCGGTTTTTGCGAAGAGTCTTGCCCAGTCGATTCGATTGTGGAGACGCACATTCTCGAGTACCACGGCGAAAAGCGCGGCGATTTGTACTTCACCAAAGACATGCTGCTCGCGGTGGGTGATCGCTACGAGTCTGAGATTGCCGCCAATAAAGCGCTAGACGCTAAGTACCGCTAAAGCCAGTTAGGAACACAGATTTATGGATATCAAAACTGGATTTTTTTACTTTTTCTCGGCCGTGCTGCTGTTTGCGTCTTTTCGTGTCATCACGGCTAAGAACCCCGTACACGCCGCACTATTTTTAGTGTTGGCATTTTTTCAGGCCTCCGCAATTTGGATGCTGCTCAAAGCTGAGTTCCTCGCGATTGCTTTGGTGCTGGTCTATGTTGGCGCGGTCATGGTGCTATTCCTCTTTGTCGTGATGATGCTAGACATCAACATGGACAAAATTCGCGACGGCTTTTGGGGGCACTTTCCCCTGGCCGCCAGCATTGGCGTTGTGATTGCGCTCGAGATGATTTGGGTCATCATGGGCAATGTGCGCAAAGCAGAGCCCACGCAAACGGCATCGGCAGTGGTTCAAGCCGTTGGTCAGTACTCGAACACCAAAGAACTAGGTAAGCTGCTCTACACACAGTACCTCTACCCCGTGCAAATTGCCGCGGTGATTTTGCTGGTGGCCATCGTGGCCGCTATTGCCCTCACCTTGCGTGGCCGAAAAGACAGCAAGCATGTTGCACCGCACGATCAAATCAAGGTGAAAGCCAAAGACCGCATGAAACTCATCAAGATGGAGGCCTCAGTATGACGGTCACTCTAAGCCACTATTTATCACTGGGCGCACTTTTGTTTGCGATGTCTATCGTTGGCATTTTTTTGAATCGCCGTAATCTTATCGTTCTCTTAATGGCCATCGAGCTGATGTTGCTTGCCGTCAACATGAACTTCGTCGCGTTCTCCCATTATTTGGGCGACATGCACGGACAAATTTTTGTCTTCTTCATCTTGACCGTTGCCGCAGCCGAATCTGCCATTGGTCTGGCGATTTTGGTGCTGTTGTTCCGCAACAAAAATAGCATCAGCGTCGAAGAGCTCAACACCTTGAAGGGTTAATGGAAATATGAATCAAACCCTATCAGTCTCCACGCTGCTGACCGTTGCGTTTGCGCCTTTAGTGGGCGCAATCCTCACGGGAGTGTGGGGCACCAAACTCGGTGGCAATTTGATCGGTAAACGCCTCACGCACACGATTGCCGTTTTGGGTGTTCTACTGTCGTTCGTCCTCTCTGCGATGGTGCTCAAACAAGTGGTGGATGGTGCCCGTTTTAACGCCACGATTTATGAGTGGATGGTGGTCGGCAACCTCAAGATGGAAGTCGGCTTTCTAGTCGATGGACTCACTGCCATGATGATGTGCGTGGTCACCTTCGTCTCGCTAATGGTGCATATCTACACCATTGGTTACATGGAAGAAGACGAAGGCTACAACCGCTTCTTCGCCTACATCTCCCTATTCACTTTCGCCATGCTGATGCTGGTGATGAGCAACAACTTACTCCAGCTCTTCTTTGGCTGGGAAGCGGTGGGCTTGGTCTCGTATCTCCTGATTGGTTTTTGGTTCAATAAGCCAACCGCCATTTTTGCCAACATGAAGGCTTTCTTGGTTAACCGTGTCGGTGACTTTGGTTTTATTTTGGGCATTGGCCTTATCGTTGCATACACAGGCTCGCTCAACTACGCCGAAATATTTGGCAAGTCATCTGAATTAGCAAAACTATCCTTGCCAGGCACCGACTGGATGCTAGTCACCGTGATTTGTATTTGCCTCTTCATTGGTGCGATGGGCAAGTCGGCGCAATTTCCACTGCACGTGTGGTTGCCTGATTCGATGGAAGGCCCAACGCCGATTTCTGCATTGATTCATGCAGCGACCATGGTAACTGCGGGCATCTTTATGGTGGCACGCATGTCGCCGCTGTTTGAGCTGTCCGACACCGCCCTTTCCTTCATCATGGTGATTGGCTCGATCACGGCGCTGTTTATGGGCTTTTTAGGCATCATCCAAAACGATATTAAACGCGTGGTGGCTTACTCCACACTCTCGCAACTCGGCTATATGACCGTGGCACTCGGCGCATCCGCTTATTCGGTCGCGGTGTTCCATTTGATGACGCACGCCTTCTTCAAAGCTTTGCTGTTCCTTGGCGCTGGCTCGGTCATCATGGGCTGCCATCACAACCAAGACATCCGCTGGATGGGCGGTCTGCGTAAGTACATGCCGATTACATGGATCACGTCTCTGCTAGGCTCATTGGCTTTGATTGGCACACCTTTCTTTGCGGGCTTTTACTCCAAAGATTCGATCATCGAAGCCGTACATTTCAGTCACCTGTGGGGACATGGTTTTGCCAATTTTGCTGTGCTGGCAGGTGTGTTCGTCACAGCGTTTTATTCCTTCCGCATGTACTTCCTGGTCTTCCACGGTAAAGAGCGCTACGACCAAAATCCTGATGCGCATCACGACGATGGTCATGGACACGGCGCTAAGCCGCACGAAAGCCCTTGGGTTGTGACCGCGCCGCTTGTCTTACTAGCGATTCCATCCGTCGTGATTGGGTTCCTCGCCATCTCCCCTATGTTGTTTGGTGAGTTCTTCACAGACGCCATCTTTGTGAACGAGGCGGTCCATCCTGCCATGAAAGAATTGGCGGAAGATTTCCACGGTGCTACGCAAATGGCGATTCACGCCTTGACTACATTGCCCTTCTGGCTCGCCTTTGCTGGCGTGGCTTTAGCGTATTACCTGTACATGGTCAATACGGCATTGCCTGCGAAGATTCATGCACGAGTGCAGCCCATCTACAAACTGCTTGAGAACAAGTACTACCTAGACTGGTTTAACGAA
>JANPAY010000526.1:0-23104 GCA_031430155.1 Comamonadaceae bacterium | reverse complement strand
AGCATGACGGCCATGTGCTCCTTGTTGTTTGCTGATCTGCCACCCTACGTGATGTGCCAAGGTCAACCAGCGGGTGCACGGTCTATGAACTTTGAGGGGTTACGCCGCCGCGGTTTTACGCCTGAGCGTGTTGCCGCCGTTAAAAGCATGCATAAGCTCTTGTACCGTAGCGAGCTGAGCCTAGAGTCGGCTTGTGAGCAAATAGATGCGTTGACAGCGACTACGCCATCTGCTGCTGCTGATGTTGCCATGCTGGTTGACTTCCTGCGAAGCACACCTGCCAACCGTGGCATCGTCAGGTAAACCATGAAAGTTGCGCTGGTGGCTGGCGAGACCTCTGGTGACTTGCTAGCTGGTCTCTTAATCGATGGCTTAAAAGTTCAATGGCCGAATCTGCAAACCTTCGGTATTGGCGGTGCACGCATGATGGAGCGTGGTTTTGCGGCGTGGTGGTCGTCTGATAAATTAGCCGTGCGCGGTTACATCGAAGTGCTACGTCATTACCGAGAGATTGTGGGCATTCGCAAGCAACTCAAAGCGCGGTTGCTGACAGTAGATCGTGCGGATCGCCCCGATGTGTTCATTGGTGTCGATGCACCCGATTTCAATTTAGACCTAGCACGTGGGCTGCGCGAGCAAGGCATCAAAACCATTCAATTTGTCAGTCCCTCGATTTGGGCTTGGCGGGGTGAGCGCATTCACAATATAAAAGAGAGCGTTGATCATGTGCTGTGCATTTTCCCGTTCGAGTCGGCGCTGTACGCCAAGCATGGTATTTCTGCTAGTTATGTGGGACATCCACTGGCCAGTGTGATTCCGCTAGAGCCCAATCGTAGCAAGGCTCGCGAGGCATTAGGACTTTTATATGATGATACAGTTGTCGCTGTATTGCCAGGTAGCCGTGCATCTGAAATTCAATATATTTGCGAGACTTTTGTACAAACGATCAAATTGCTGTTGCACGCGCGCCCTACTATTAAAGTCTTGTTGCCAGCGGTACCGCTTTTGCGTTCTCAAATAGAAATGCATCTCTCTAAAAAGCTAAACCTTCAGCAGCTTGCTCGGGTGCATGTGTTACAAGGCCAATCCCATCTTGCCCTCGCGGCCTGTGATGCGTCCTTGGTAGCCAGCGGTACGGCAACGCTTGAGGCCGCGCTATTCAAACGTCCAATGGTCATTGCCTACAAAATGAATCCGATTAGTTGGCTTTTGATGCGCAAGAAGCGTTATCAAGCGTGGGTGGGCTTACCTAACATTTTGTGTGCAGATTTTGTAGTGCCTGAATTTTTACAAAATGAGGCGAGTCCGCAGGCGTTGTCTAGAAGTGTCTTGGCTTGGTTAGACGATCCCGCTGCCTGCACAAAGGTGGCTGAGCGATTTACGCATTTGCATCAAGAGTTACTGCGTGACACACCACGTCTTGCGGCAATAGATGTTGCCGAGGTGCTGGCTCGATGAAGCGCAAAGCCTTACCCCTATTGGCCGTGCAGCCCCCGCTCGTTTGGGATAAGCCTGGATTAGTCGCAGGTGTAGACGAAGCAGGGCGCGGGCCGCTGGCGGGCCCTGTAGTTGCGGCTGCAGTGATTTTGAACGACTTGCACCCCATCAAAGGGTTAGACGATTCCAAAAGACTCACCGCACGTAAGCGCGAAAAACTCTTCGATGAAATCATGGCGAAGGCGCTTTGTGTTTCAGTTGCCGAAGCATCCGTTGAAGAGATTGATCGTCTTAATATTTTGCAAGCCACTATGCTGGCGATGCAGCGCGCCGTGCTGGGTCTGCGTTTGTCGCCTGTTAAGGTCTTGATCGATGGCAACCGTGTTCCAGTTTTGCCCATGCTGGCTGAGGCCATTGTGGGCGGGGATGCGCTGATTCAATCCATCTCGGCCGCCTCGATTTTGGCCAAGGTGACGCGCGACCGCTGGTGCGAGAGTATTGATCGCGACTACCCCGATTTCGGTTTTGCGCAGCACAAAGGTTATGGCACGGCGCAGCACATCACGGCATTGCGACTGCACGGCGCCACGCCATTGCATCGCCGCAGCTTCGCCCCTGTGCGTGCGTATGCGCTGCCTCTATGAAGATTCAAACCATCACTTCTCGCAATAACGCACAAGTGAAAGCCATCAAACGCTTGGCACAAATTAGTGCCAGCTACAAAGAGGTAAGGCAGGTCTGGCTGGAGGGTGAGCATTTGTGCGATGCGTTTTTAAAAAAACCTTCTATGACAGGTGTGCAATTACAAAAAATGATCGTATCCTTGTCGGCTAAGTCGCACTGGGTGGCGCTTGTCGATGAGACCTGCGAAGTCATTGTGCTGCCAGATGCCTTGTTTGAATATATCAGCGGATTGCCATCCAGTGGCGGTGTGGGGTTTGTAATCTCGTTGCCAGATCAAACTAGCAGCATTCAGAAAACAGCGCATACCCTTGTGCTAGATCGTGTGCAAGACGCCGGCAATGTCGGTTCAATGTTGCGCAGTGCCGCTGCATTTGGGGTCACGCAGGTGTTGGCCTTGCAAGGCACGGCGCTCCTGTGGTCACCCAAGGTGTTAAGGGCCGCAATGGGCGCACATTTTGCACTGCATATTGTCGAAGGTTTGAATGTGACTGATGTTGATTTCGATGTGCCCATACTTGCGACAGATGTGCATGGCGGCGCTTTGCTTCACGAATTACAAGTAGCTAAAAAAATTCCTAACCCTTGTGCATGGGTGATGGGCCACGAAGGGCAGGGTGTCTCGCAGGGCTTGCTGGATAAAGCTTCCATAAGAGTCAATATTGCTCAAATAGGGCAAGAATCGCTCAACGTGGCCGCTGCCGCCGCTGTGTGTTTGTATGCGTCCATGACGCATACATTGTGACCAATTAACCTAGCGCTGCCATCGCTCGCAATGTAATTTCATCGACGTTGCCCATACCGCTAATGGCGCGGTATTTGGGAGCGTTGGTCGCGTCTAGCTTCGCCCAGTTTCCATAGTATTCGACCAGAGGACGGGTTTGCGCAGCGTAGACGTCTAAGCGGTTTTGTACGGTTGCTGGTTTGTCGTCTTCGCGTTGAATGAGTGGCTCTCCCGTGATGTCGTCAATGCCCTCTACTTTAGGTGGATTGAACTTGACGTGATAGGTACGACCACTGGCTGCGTGGCTGCGACGACCGCTCATGCGCTCAATGATGGCGTCAAACGGAACGTCGATCTCTAAGACGTAATCTAACTTCACGTCAGCTGTTTTCATGGCTTCGGCTTGCGCGATGGTGCGCGGGAAGCCGTCGAACAAGAAACCTTGTTTGCAGTCATCTTGCGCGATGCGTTCTTTGACTAATCCAATGATGATGTCATCGCTGACCAGTGCGCCCGAGTCCATCACCTTCTTGGCGGCCAAACCCATTGCCGTGCCAGCCTTGACAGCCGCGCGTAGCATGTCGCCCGTGGAGATTTGCGGAATGCCGTACTTTTGGCAAATGAAGGTGGCTTGTGTGCCTTTACCAGCGCCAGGTGCGCCTAGCAGAATCAATTTCATGGGACAAGTCTTTCTAAGAGCTTCAACTGGATTGCATTAACTTTTGAGCATAGCATGGGATGCCAACATTTCTCTGACACGAGCGAGATCTTCAGGCGTATCCACACCAATGCCTGCTGCGGCTGAGCTCATATGCACCGCAATTCGCTCGCCATGCCAAAGCGCACGTAATTGCTCAAGTGCTTCTAATTTTTCAATGGGTGCTTGAGCAAGCAGAGGAAAACGTTTTAAAAACCCCACGCGATAGCCATAAATGCCGATGTGGCGCAGTGGCAAATCAGATGAGGCTTTATCGCGATCATAAGGAATCAGGTTTCGGCTGAAGTAGAGGGCTGTATTTTTTGCGTCAAGCACCACTTTTACGATGTTGGGGTTGTGCCATTCAGCGGAGTCGGTGATGGCGTGTGCAGCCGTGCTCATGGCGCAGTCAGGGCGAGCAATCAAGCAATCGGCAACGGCATTGATGAGCTCGGGGTCAATCAGCGGCTCGTCGCCTTGCACGTTGACCACGATGGCATCGTCCGCTAGACCAAGCTGGACACAGGCCTCAGCCAATCGGTCGCTGCCCGATGGGTGCTCGGTGCGAGTCATCACCACGCGAGTTTGATGCGCATCGCAGGCGGCTTTGACTTCTAGGCTATCGGTGGCCACAACGACTTGCGTGCTGTTTGAGAGCGCTGCTTGCCGCGCCACACGCACAATCATGGGCAGGCCTGCAATATCGGCTAACGGTTTGTTGGGTAAGCGCGTTGAAGCTAGGCGCGCAGGGATGAGGACGGTAAAAACAGTTGCCACGTTAACTTTTCTCTTCTATTTCAGCTTCCTTTAAAGCGCGAGCTTCACCCTCTAGCATGATGGGTATGCCATCGCGCACTGGGTAAGCTAGGCGTGCGCTACGGCTGACTAGCTCTTGGGTTTTGGCGTTAAAACGCAATGGCCCTTTTGTGACAGGGCATACCAGCAGGCTGAGTAATTTGGCATCCATAGCAGTTTCCTACATAGTTTGGGGTTGTTGCATGAGTGACTGGATGGTCACATCGAACACGGATAAAAATGTCACATCTAAATCGATGACAAGTGGCACGGCCAAGATACGATGGGCGTACTCAGGGTAGCGTGGCCACAGCTTGACGGCATCTTTCTCTGTGCAAAGCCATATAACGCTTGGGCTGGCCGCGAGACTGTCAGTCATCTTTGAGTTAGCAAAATTCTCATGATCAGGATATGCACTGGTAGAGGCGAGCGTCAAACCTTGATCACGGAGCATCTGAAAAAACGTATCTGGCTTGGCAATCCCCGCAAGCGCATGGAGCTTTTGATCTGCTAGTGTGGATAGCGCATACTGCTGTCCGCTTTCGTCCAAGGCATAGCTGGAAAGGCTTCGTGCCACATCGCTCAGCACCAAATGCGCTCGGCAGCGCGGCTTGCGTGGCCAAGGTTCACGTAGTGGCCCTGCGGGTAGTAGCAAGTTATTGCCCACACCGCGCTCATCAAAGAGTACGATTTCAATATCGCGACCCAACGCAAAGTGTTGCAGCCCGTCGTCACTTACCAGTAGATTGCATTCGGGATGTTTTGCCAGCAATGCTTTGGCGGCCTGTACCCGGTTAGAGGCCACGGCCACAGGGACTTGGCAGATTCGCGCGATCAAGAGCGGTTCGTCCCCGACTTCCGCGACAGTGCTGCGGTTCGTAACGACTTGGCAGGTTTTGCTTTTTCGTCCATAGCCGCGTGAGATCACACCAGGCTGGTAGCCCATATGCAGCAAGCGCTGCACGAGTTCGATTACAAGCGGTGTTTTGCCAACGCCGCCTGCCACGATGTTGCCGACCACAACGACCGGCACAGGTAGTCTGTGTGTTTTATAAATCTTGAAGTCGTAGAGCCGCGCGCCTAGCGCACGCAAGCAACCATAGACCCTAGCGATAGGACGCAGCAGTAGGGCGAAAGGGTGAGAGCGGCTAAGCCAATGGCGTGGTGGCATGGTGCGGGATCGGATTCAGTTTATTGGCTTTGCTGCGCAGCAAATGTGATTTGCGAGAGTCCCGCAAGGCGAGCCGCTTCCATTACGGTAATCACCGACTGGTGACTGGCTAGTGCATCGGCGCTGATCACGACAACGGTGTTTTTTGCGCCGCCAGCGGCTTCGCGCAAAAGTGCTGTCACAGGTTGTACGCCCTTGCCATCAACAGCTTGCTTACCCACGGCATACCGTCCATCGCTACCTACGGCCACAATGATTTCTTTGGGATAGTCTTTGGACTGTTCGGTATCGGCGGCGGGCAGTTTGACTTGAAGCTCAGTGAACTTGCTGTAGGTGGTCGATAGCATCAAAAAAATAAGAACCACGAGGAGCACGTCGATAAACGGAATCAAATTGATTTCGGGTGATTCGACCTTGCGTTTAGAAAATTTCATAGCGAAGCGTGTACGGTTTATTCGGGGCGGCAATGCACTTTGAGATGCTGATAAAAGCGCTCTGCGGCTTGCTCAAGTGTTAGTTCTAGTTCGTCCACCTTGGCTCTGAAATAGCGCCAAAAGATAAGACTTGGAATTGCGACCATCAAACCAAAAGCGGTGTTGTAGAGCGCCACCGATATGCCGTGTGCCAGCATAGCTGGATTTGTGCCCGATGCGCCTGAACCCGTTTGACTGCCAAAAATTTCAATCATGCCAATGACTGTTCCCAGCAAGCCAAGGAGTGGTGCAACGGAGGCAATTGTGGCAAGAGCCGAGAGGTATTTTTCGAGCGCCTGTGTCGCATGGCGACCTGCCACCTCCATTGCACTTCGCAGTCCCTCTGGGTTCGGGCGTGGTTGTGCGAGCAGCGAGCGAAGACCTGATGCGAGGACTCCACCCAAAATAGAGCTGCTCTCCATATGCTTCATGGTTTCGCTAGAGGGTAAATTGGGACGCGAAATGCTCATAGCTTCGTCTAGCAATTTGGCAGGGTTAATGCGTTTGCTACGCAAAAACAAAAAACGCTCGATGATGAGCGCCAATGCGACAATCGAACACATGACCAAGGGCCAAATCGGCCAGCCTGCAGCTTGAAGAATAGATAGCAAAGGTTGTCTCCGTAAAAATATCCATTAAATGACTAGCCTCCAATTCTCGCACGACACTCATCCTCTTATGCAGCGCCAAGCTTGGCGTGTGGGCGCGCTGTGTTTGGCCATTAGCGATCAGTTGCAAGCTAGGTTCAATCCAGTCACTGTGCGTGGTGAGATATCAGGCTTTACACGTGCGGCGAGTGGACATTGTTATTTCACGCTCAAAGATGCCGAGGGGCAACTACGTGTCGCGATGTTCAAACGCGCAGCTATGGATATCAATTTCAGCCCGCAAGATGGCCAGCAGGTGGAGGTGACAGGCAGGCTGGGTGTGTACGAGCAGCGCGGCGAGTTGCAATTAGTGGCTGAGTCAATTAGCCGTGTTGGACAGGGCACTTTGATGGAAGCCTTTATGCGCTTGAAGGCTAAGTTAGACGCCGAGGGACTATTTGACCCAGATCGTAAACGTCTGCTGGCTCAGCATCCCCGTGGCATTGGCGTGGTGACATCGGAGGGGGCTGCGGCTTGGCAAGACATGCTGACGGCGCTTAGAAGGCGTGTGCCGCATATCCCCGTAGTGCTGGCGCCTGCGCTGGTGCAAGGTGCCCATGCGCCAGCCGAGCTGATTGCTGCGTTGTACAGCTTGTACGAGCTAATTGAAGAGGGCCGTGTCCAGTTAGACGTGATTTTGCTGGTGCGAGGCGGCGGCTCGCTCGAGGATTTATGGGCGTTTAACGACGAACAACTGGCCTATACGATTGCGCAAAGCCCAGTACCTGTGATCTGCGGTGTCGGACACGAAACTGATTTTTCGATAGCCGATTTTGTTTCCGACGTGCGCGCGCCTACGCCCACAGCGGCGGCAGAACTTTGTTCGGCACCTATCTCGCAGGCCTTATCCACATTGACTTCACAGGCAGCTGACCTACAAAGTGCTATGCGCCATGGCTTAGAGCGAAGAGGGCAGATGCTGGATGTGGTGACAAGGCGACTCAAGCAACCTAGCGAGCAACTACGCAAGCAAGCGGATCGGTTGACCCAAATATGGCATCGGTTACAGATGAGTTTGCGAGCGCAGACTCAATCGCAGCAGCATCAGCTAGCACAGTTCCAGACGCGGCTTGGGCTCCTACATCCACAAAAGGTGTTAGATCGCGGCTTCGCTTGGGTGAGTGATGAGACGGGACAGGTCGTCAACGATGCATCAAGTCTTCAAGTAGGACAGACTCTGAAGCTGCATCTCGCCAAAGGGGCGCGCAAAGTTAGTGTGAACGAGCAGGGGTAAGCACTCATAAAAAAAGCCGCTCGATTGAGCGGCTTTTTGACTTGCGTCAGTGCTTAAAGCTTACAGACCACCATTTTGCTGAGCCACCATGCAAAAGAGCATCGGGATGGAGAGCATGGTGTTCGCACGCGAAGTGAGCATCGCCATGCGCGCAGCTTTTGCTTTTTCTGAGGCTTCAACCGTTACGATGCCGAGGGCTTTCTTCTGGTTAGGCCAAATGATGAACCAAACGTTGAAGGCCATCACCAGTGCGATCCACATGCCGATACCGATAGCCGTAAATGGACGTGCGAGCATGAGTGCAGCGCCTAAGTAGCCATTCATCAAGGCCACTAACAAGCCTGTTACCACAGTAGCCAAAGCGGCCCAGCGGAACCAAAACAGCGCAGTAGGTGCGATGACTTTACTGATAGCCGGTTTTTGCTCATCAGGAATTTTTGGCATGGATGGAATCTGAACGAAGTTGAAGTACCACAACAAACCAATCCACATCACACCGCAAACCACGTGAAGCCATCGCATCACAAAAGCCCCCCAAGCATGGGAGCCCATGTTGGCAGTACCTGCCAGCACGATTAACAAAACGAGTAAAACAACACCCGCTAAAACGGTACGACCTAGAGATTGAAAAATTACACCCATGAGAGTCTCCTAAAAAGTCAAAAATTGAAAAACGAACCTTTTTATTCTATGGGTTTTCAGAACTTCTGTCAGGATTGTTACGAATTAGACTTGAGATTGAAGCGAAAGTTAGGGCTGAAAGGGCGTGCCGCCCAGTTTTGTCCCAGCTTTGATTCCTTTTTTGGCAAACCATCCTTGGTTCATCTCTAGAACGAAGCGAACTGGCTTTGCAGAACAATGGGAGTTGGTGGTTTGAGGTTGCATATCCACCAAATTGACGATAACGCCGTCCTCTGCCACAAACGCGGCGGTGAGCGGTAAAAGCGTATTTTTCATCCAAAAGCATTGCTTGCTAGGCTCGTCGAAGATGAAGAGCATGCCTTCAGTCTGGGGCATCGTAGGGCGAAACATCAGTCCAATTTCGCGCTGCTCAGGCGTTTGTGCGACTTGCGCGTTAATTTGGAACATGCCAGCCGTGATGGTGGTACGTTGCAACTGCCTTTGCGGCGTCTGGGCCCAGGTTGCAAGTGAAGTACACGCTATCAGGACAGCGAGAAGATGAGTGAGAGTTTTTTTCATGTGCGAATAATAGGCGTAAAAAAACCGCCAACTCTTGCGAGCGGCGGTTTCTGGTGCTTGGCGAATTACTTCGCAGCAGCTGGAGCAGCAGCTTTCTTTTCAGCTTTCATAGCTTTCTTTTCTGCTTTTTTAGCTTTCTTTTCTGCTTTAGCAGCAGCTTTGTCTTCTTTAGCAGCCATTGGCTTAGCGTCTGCTTTAGCAGCAGGTGCAGCGGCAGCTGGAGCTGCAGCGGCTGGCTTAGCAGCAGCTGGAGCAGCAGGAGCTTGAGCGAAAGTTGTAGCAGCGAAGAGACCAGCAACCAAAGCGGCGATGAGTTTGTTCATGATGAGTTTCCTTTAATTAACGTTATTTAAAAAATCCCCCAAGAAATTTTGAAGGTAGTGCTCTAACGGCGGCAAAAAAGCTTTGGTTGACAGCTGCAAAATTATATTTGATAAATTTGGGCGATAAAAGGCTTAATTTTTCCTTTTATAAAAGCAAAACCCCCGCCAGACTTAAGCCGGGCGGGGGTTTTGAGAGATAAAGAATTACTTCTTTGCTTCTTCTTTCTTAGCGGCTGGCTTAGCGTCAGCTTTCTTAGCTTCTTCCTTCTTAGCAGCTGGCTTAGCATCTGCTTTAGCAGCAGGTGCAGCGGCAGCAGGCGCTGCAGCGGCTGGCTTAGCAGCAGCTGGAGCAGCAGGAGCTTGAGCGAAAGTTGTAGCAGCGAAGAGACCAGCAACTAAAGCGGCGATGAGTTTGTTCATGATGAGTTTCCTTTAATTAACGTTACTTAAAAAATCCCCCAAGAAATTTTGGAGGCTGTGCTCTAACGGCAGCAAAAAAGCTTTGGTTGACAGCGGCAGAAATTATATTTGAAAAAGGTGCGTTATTTAATAGACCAGTCGTTCAGGTTTAAGCTCCTGCAAGATGGTCGTAGCGATTTCTTCGATCGATTTGGTCGTGGTGGATAGCCAGCGAATGCCCGCGCGTCGCATCATGGCTTCCGCCTCTGCCACCTCCATGCGGCAATTGGCCAGATCTGCGTACCGCGAGTTGGGGCGGCGCTCGTTCCTAATTTCACTTAGACGGGCGGCTTGAATCGTCAGTCCAAAGATCTTTTTCTTATGCGGTACTAAGGCGGGTGGCAAGTGCTGACGCTCAAAATCTTCTGGAATCAAGGGGTAATTGCTCGCTTTGAGGCCATATTGCATCGCCAAATAAAGCGAAGTAGGTGTTTTGCCGCTGCGGCTTATACCTACCAAAATGACGTCGGATTGCTCTAAATCGGTATTGCTTTGCCCGTCGTCATGTGCCAAACTGAAGTTGATCGCCTCGATTCGGTCATGGTAGGCCTTGCTTTTACTCACATCGCTAAAGCGGCCAATGCGGTGGTTGCTTTTAATGCCAAGTTCAGCCTCCAGCGGATTAACAAAAGTGCCAAACATATCGAGCAACATGCATTTTTCCTTGCAGCCCTCGTTGATAACGTGCAAAACATCCATATTTACTAAGGTAGTGAAAACAATAGGCTTGCTACCGTCTAGGTCTGCAGTGTGGTTGATTTGCCGCACGGCTTGATGAGCTTTGTCTACTGAGTCAGTAAAAGGCAGTCGAATATGACTGGCTTCCAGCGAAAACTGCGCAAGTATGGCGTTGCCGAAGGTCTCTGCTGTGATGCCCGTACCATCGGATACAAAAAATATGGTGCGATTACATAGGGTTTGATGGGTCATGATAATTTAAAATAACTGTTTACCCATTATCCAAATAAACAAAACACGTACGCCGCATGTCACAACTCTTTGAATCCACAGCCCTCGTCGTTCCATTTGAGCTTCTCCGTAACACTGATGTTGAGTCTGTCGGCGGTAAAAATGCCAGTCTTGGTGAGATGATTTCCCAGCTGCCTAGCGGGGTGAAAGTACCCACCGGATTTGCGACAACGGCTTATGCATTTCGTGCATTTTTGAAGCACGCAGGTCTGGACGACAAGATTAACGCCAAGTTAAATGCGCTGAATACGGAAGACGTGAATGCGCTAGCCCGCGTCGGCGCAGAAATTCGCGCTCTGGTGGAGGCGCAGCCATTTCCAACTGATCTTGAGCAAGCGATTCGCGATGCTTTTGCAAACTTAAGCGCTGGAAATGCGGAAGCATCGTTCGCTGTGCGCTCGTCTGCCACTGCAGAGGACTTGCCAGATGCCTCGTTCGCTGGTCAGCAAGAGACGTTTTTGAATGTCGTGGGCATTGACACGGTGCTGCATAAGATGAAAGAGGTTTTTGCCTCGCTTTACAACGACCGCGCTATCAGTTACCGCGTCCACCAAGGCTTTGCCCATTCCGAGGTGGCGCTCTCTGCGGGCGTGCAGCGCATGGTTCGCTCAGACCTTGGCGCTGCTGGCGTCATGTTCACCATGGATACCGAAAGCGGCTTCGACCAAGTCGTGTTTATTACCAGTAGCTACGGCCTTGGCGAGACGGTAGTGCAGGGCGCTGTAAATCCTGACGAGTTTTATGTGCACAAGCCGATGCTCAAAGCGGGCAACCGTGCGCTGATTCGTCGTAATTTAGGTAGCAAGCTGATTCAAATGGTATTTGCCACGCCTGAAGAAAAAGCTGCTAACGGAAAGCTGGTGCGCACGATTGATGTACCCGAGGCGCAGCAGCACGCATATTCGTTGACCGACGCAGACGTCGAGCAATTGGCCAAGTACGCCGTCATTATCGAAGACCACTATGGTCGTCCCATGGATATTGAGTGGGGCAAGGACGGCACAGACGGAGGAATCTACATTTTGCAAGCTCGACCTGAGACAGTGAAAAGCCAAGCCAAAGGCAAGGCTGAGGTCCGCTACAAGCTCTTGGGCAAGGGCACAATACTGGCCGAAGGCCGTGCGATTGGTCAAAAAATTGGCTCGGGCGTTGTCCGGAAGGTGGACAACATTAGCCAAATGGATCAAGTCCAAATCGGTGATATTTTGGTCACCGATATGACGGACCCAAATTGGGAGCCTGTGATGAAACGTGCGAGCGCTATCGTTACCAACCGCGGTGGCCGCACTTGCCATGCGGCCATCATCGCGCGTGAACTGGGTATTCCTGCCGTGGTGGGCTGCGGCGACGCGACCGAGCGCCTCCAGACTGGCACGCTTGTCACCGTTAGCTGTGCCGAGGGAGATACGGGCTTTATCTATGAAGGCAAGTTAGAGGCTGAACTGACGGAAGTTGAGCGCGGCACCATGCCCCCCATTAAAGCCAAGATCACGATGAACATCGGTAATCCTCAGCTTGCATTTGATTTTTGCCAGCTTCCTAACTCTGGCGTGGGTTTGGCGCGTTTAGAGTTCATCATCAACAACAATATTGGCGTGCATCCCAAAGCCATTTTGGATTACCCCGAAGTCGATCCAGATTTGAAGCTGGCCGTGGAGATAGCCGCACGTGGACATGCTTCGCCGCGTGCTTTCTATGTGGACAAAGTCGCCGAGGGTGTGGCTACGATTGCGGCGGCTTTTTGGCCCAAACCTGTCATTGTTCGCTTGTCGGACTTCAAATCAAACGAGTATCGTAAATTGATTGGCGGTAGTCGCTATGAGCCCGAGGAAGAGAATCCGATGCTGGGCTTCAGGGGCGCGGCGCGGTATGTCAGCAAGGAGTTTGGTGAAGCCTTCGCCATGGAATGTGAGGCTATGAAGCGTGTTCGTAACGAGATGGGCCTCACCAACGTTGAAATCATGGTCCCATTCGTTCGTACGCTCGGGCAGGCGCGTGCCGTCAGTTCGATGCTAGAGAAATGCGGCCTCGGGCGAGGAGTGAACGGCCTGAGGCACATCATGATGTGCGAAGTGCCGAGCAACGCCATCCTTGCATCACAATTTTTAGAGTATTTCGATGGCTTTTCGATTGGCTCGAACGACTTGACGCAGCTCACGCTGGGGCTTGATCGAGACTCAGGCCTTGAATTGCTAGCCAAAGACTTTGACGAACGTGATCCTGCTGTTAAAGCTATGCTGGAGATGTCGATCAAAGCTTGTTTGGCGCAAAACAAATACGTTGGTATTTGCGGGCAAGGCCCTAGCGACCATCCTGATTTTGCGCGCTGGCTGGTTGATTTGGGCATCACGTCTATTTCGCTGAATCCAGACTCGGTTGTGGCGACTTGGAAGATGCTAGCAAGCCATGAGTAAGCCTATCACCCCTGTGACTCCGCCTGTGGTTCGTCCTGCGCATGAGGGCGATGATGATGGGACGGTGGTTTTAGAACGCCGCCCGCTACAAACCAAGCCTCCGCAGATGTACCAAGTCGCACTTCTAAATGACGACTACACACCGATGGAGTTTGTGGTGTTTGCGATTCAAGAGTTTTTTGGTAAAGACCGCGATACCGCCATTGGCATCATGCTCAAAATCCATGTGGAGGGTAAGGGCATTTGCGGTGTGTTTTCGCGTGATGTGGCGGCGACTAAGGTCAATACAGTCATGGAAGCGGCACAAAATGCAGGTCACCCCTTGCAAGCAGTGTCTGAGCCCATAGATTAGTCACGTATAGTTACGCTCAGAAGCATTTTTAGAAAGTTAAGCCATGATTTCCCAAGAGTTAGAGACCAGTATTCAGATGGCTTTTGCAGAGGCTCGTAAAGCCCGCCATGAGTTCATTACCGTTGAGCACTTGCTACTTGCCATGCTGGACAACCCCAGCGGCAAAGAAGTGCTGGAGGCGTGCGCTGCCAAAACCGATGATCTGCGCAAGTCGCTGACCGATTTCATTACCGAAAATACACCAATCGTCGCGGGCTCAGACGATGTGGATACGCAGCCGACCCTGGGCTTCCAGCGTGTGATTCAGCGTGCCATCATGCATGTGCAATCGACTGGCACAGGTAAAAAAGAAGTGCAGGGCGCGAACATTTTGGTAGCGATTTATGGCGAAAAAGACTCACACGCCGTGTTTTATTTGCACCAGCAAAGCATTACGCGCCTTGACGTAGTTAACTTCATCGCTCACGGTATCAAGAAGACGGATAAGCCTGAGCCTCAATCTGCAGGTCCAGAAGGTGAAGAAGAAGCCGGCAAAGCGAGTGATAAGAGCGACAAATCTTCGCCTCTTGATACTTACTGCCAAAACTTGAATCAAATGGCCAAAGACGGCAAGATAGATCCTCTTATTGGTCGCGAGCACGAGGTTGAGCGCGCTATTCAAATCATTTGCCGCCGTCGCAAAAATAATCCGCTGCTTGTGGGTGAGGCGGGAGTCGGTAAAACTGCTATTGCGGAAGGTCTCGCATGGCGCATCACGCAAAACGAAGTGCCTGACGTATTGGCGGATGCCGTTGTGTACTCCTTGGACACGGGAACGTTGCTGGCGGGCACCAAATACCGCGGTGACTTTGAAGCGCGATTAAAAGGCGTTTTGAAGCAACTCAAAGAAAAGCCAAATGCCGTGTTGTTTATTGACGAAATCCATACCATCATTGGTGCAGGTTCGGCGTCAGGTGGAACGCTTGACGCATCCAATTTGCTCAAACCAGCGCTCGCGAACGGTCAACTCAAATGCATTGGTGCGACAACCTTTACCGAGTACCGCGGGATTTTTGAAAAAGATGCAGCGCTATCACGTCGCTTCCAAAAAATTGATGTGAACGAGCCAACGGTCGAGCAAACCACAGAGATTTTGAAAGGACTGAAGTCTCGTTTCGAAGAGCACCACAGTGTGACCTATACGGTTGATGCGCTGCAAGCCGCCGCCGAGCTGTCGGCAAAGTACATCAACGATCGCCATTTGCCAGACAAAGCGATTGACGTGATTGATGAGGCAGGCGCTGCACAGCGTATCGCCAAGCCTGAACTGCGCAAGGAGATCATCGACAAAGCCGAAGTTGAGGCCATCATTGCCAAAATTGCACGCATCCCGCCTGCGAATGTCTCTAACGATGATCGCAGTAAATTGCAAACGCTAGAGCGTGATTTGAAGAACGTCGTGTTTGGTCAAGACAAAGCGGTGGATGCGCTTGCATCTGCAGTCAAGATGGCACGCTCGGGCATTGGCAAAACCGACAAGCCGATTGGTTCATTCTTATTCTCAGGCCCAACTGGGGTGGGTAAAACGGAAGCTGCTAAGCAGCTGGCCTACATCATGGGCATTGAGCTGATTCGCTTTGATATGAGTGAATACATGGAGCGCCACGCGGTGAGCCGCTTGATTGGCGCGCCTCCAGGCTACGTGGGCTTTGATCAAGGCGGTTTGCTGACTGAAGCCATCACCAAGAAGCCGCACTGTGTGCTGCTCTTGGATGAGATTGAAAAAGCGCATCCCGATGTGTTCAACGTGCTCTTGCAAGTGATGGATCACGGCACGCTGACTGACAACAACGGACGCAAAGCCGACTTTAGAAACGTCATCATCATCATGACGACCAATGCGGGCGCTGAGACCATGAACAAGGCCACGATTGGCTTTACCAATGCACGTCAAGCAGGCGATGAAATGGGGGACATTAAGCGTTTGTTTACGCCAGAGTTCCGCAATCGCTTGGATGCCATCGTGAGCTTTAAGGCGTTGGACGAAAACGTCATTATTCGAGTGGTTGACAAGTTCCTGCTGCAATTGGAAACACAGTTGCAAGAGAAAAAAGTTGAAGTGTCGTTTAGTGATGCGCTACGCAAACACCTTGCGAAGAAGGGCTTTGATCCACTTATGGGCGCGCGTCCGATGCAGCGATTGATTCAAGACACGATTCGTAAAGCTTTGGCCGATGAACTCTTGTTTGGCCGCTTGACCAAAGGCGGTAGCTTGGATGTGGACATCGACGATAAAGGAGAAGTGGTGCTGAATATCACTTCGGCAGATGAACCACCGCCTGGTAAGTCGAAAAAGAAATCGTCACAGGCAGTGTGATAAAAAAAGCGACTCGATTGAGTCGCTTTTTTTTGATCTGACGAAGCGCAGTTTAGATAGGCGCAGCAACCAAATCATGGCCATCAACACCCACAATGCGCGCCATTGTGAACTCACCCACTTTGAGTCGTTTGCTAATCTTTTCGGGTGGTAATAATTTGACCAAGCCATCAATTTCTGGCGCGTCAGCATAAGTTCGACCTACGCCGCCTTTTTTCCCAAGCCCTGTCGCGCTATCAATCAGCACTTGCATGGTTGCGCCAATGCGAGATTGAAGCTTGATGCTTGATACTTCTTCGGCGACGGCCATGAATCTTGCCCGGCGCTCTTCGCGCACTGTCATAGATAGCATGCCTTCCAGCTTGTTTGCTTCAGCGCCTGTCACATCTGAGTACGCAAAACACCCAGCACGGTCGATTTTGGCTTCGCGCATAAAACACAGTAAGTGCTCAAACTCTTCTTCAGTTTCGCCAGGAAAGCCTGCAATGAAGGTAGAACGGATGACGATCTCGGGACAAGCTTTGCGCCACGCGGCAAGGCGCTCTAGGTTGCGTTCACCGCTAGCGGGGCGTTTCATACGCTTTAAAACATCAGGGTGGCTGTGCTGTAGGGGTACATCTAGATAAGGCAATACAAGACCTTCAGCCATGAGTGGCACGACTGCGTCCACACTGGGATACGGGTACACATAGTGCAAGCGAACCCAAGCGCCGTATGGCTTGGCGATCTGTCCTAGCTCTGCAACCAAATCTAGCATGCGTGTTTTGACAGGTCTACCATCGAAAAATCCTGTGCGATATTTGACGTCTACGCCGTATGCCGAAGTATCCTGACTAATGATGAGCAATTCTTTGACACCGCCTGCAAATAAAGCTTCGGCTTCTTTGAGCACATCACCAATTGGACGACTTACCAAATCACCACGCATCGACGGGATGATGCAAAACGTGCAGCGGTGGTTGCAACCCTCGCTAATTTTTAGATACGCGTAATGCTTGGGCGTCAGCTTGATACCAAAGCTGGGCGTGAGATCGATAAACGGATCGTGCCGTTTTGGTAAATGCAGATGCACCGCATCCATCACCTCTTGTGTAGCGTGAGGGCCTGTGACGGCCAGCACACTGGGGTGCATTTTTCGAACTAAATTTTCCTCGGTTACGCCGCCGCTAGTGTCCGCTGTGCCATCTACAGCTTTAGAGCCTAAGCAGCCAGTTACGATGACTTTGCCGTTCACTGCAAGCGCCTCGCCAATGGTGTCTAAACTTTCCTTGACCGCATCGTCGATAAAACCACAGGTGTTGACGATGACTAAATCGGCACCTTCAAATGTTTTGCTGGTCTCGTATCCTTCAGCGGACAGTTGGGTGAGGATGAGCTCAGAGTCTGTGAGGGCTTTAGGACAGCCCAGGCTAACAAATCCCACTTTCGGCGCTCTGACCGTAGTCACACTCATGGTTTTTTCATTCCAAATAAATTCATCATTTGCTCTTGCATGGTGCTGAGCTGATTTGTCCAAGCTTCTGGCTTGAAGACTTGCGTCACAGGGGTCAAAGGCGTGGATTGCGCGGTAAATTGTTTTTGCATATCGGCGAAGGCTTGCATATTTTTTTCTAAATAATTACCCATAAAACCTTGCATGGCATGGCCATAAGTGCGAATCAAATTGCCGAGTACGGCCTCGCTAAATAGCGGTGCGCCACCAGCTTCCTCTTCCAAGATAATTTGCAACAACATCGCCCGTGTGAGGTCCTCATCCGTCTTGGCATCGCGTACTTTGAAGGACGCCCCCGCCATCACTAACCGCTTGATATCCGTCAGCGTGATGTAGTTCGACGTGAGCGTGTCGTACAGACGCCGGTTGGGGTACTTTTTAATCACGCGTTCCTCACTTAGAGGGGACGCTGATTCTACTTTTTTATTTTTAGTGGCCACTGTTAATCCTGCTAAAAAGAGGGCTGTGCCAGCAGAAACTGGTAGGCGCGATTGGGCTCGAACCAACGACCCCCACCATGTCAAGGTGGTGCTCTAACCAGCTGAGCTACGCGCCTAGAGTCGGATGCTTCAACCAAACGAAGCAAGCCTACTAGTATACCAGAGGTTTACCCTTAAAGCAAAAAATCCCTCTTCTATGACAGAAGAGGGATTCAAATAAAAGTGCTTAAAAATTAATCTGCAAACTGCGCAGCCGCGCGAATCACAGGGCCGTATTTGTCAATCTCAGACTTGAGCCAAGACTCGAGACCTGCAGCGGTAAGTTTGCTGGCCGGCACAGCCTCAGTACCTAAATCAGTAAAACTTTTAACGACATCTGGGTCTTTCAGAGCATTCTTAATCATGGTGTTGAATTTATCCGTCACATCCTTCGGAGTCCCTTTAGGCGCATATACGCCATGCCAAACGACCACTTCAAAATCTTTGAGTCCGCTCTCGGCAAGCGTTGGCGTTGCAGGCAACGCCTTAATACGTTTAGCGGTTGTGACAGCATAGACTTTAACGGCACCTCCTTTAATTTGCCCAACGGTATTTGTTGTTTGATCGCACATTAAATCAATTTGGCCGCCTAACAGCGCATTCATGGCTGGCCCTGTGCCGCTAAACGGTACGGTTGTGAGGTCGGCATTTAATGCCTTTTGAAACATCATGCCGCATAGGTGCGATGCAGCTCCGACACCCGCATTTCCTAAATTCACTTTGTTGCTATTGGCCTTGACATACGCGATCAATTCTTTCATGTCCTTAGCCGGAAAATCTTTGCGTGCAACGATCGTCATCGGCACATCGACCACTTGGCTGACATATTCAAAATCAGTGAGTGGGTTAAAGCTTAGTTTCCTGTAGAGCGCAGGTGCCGTGGACATGCCGATGTGATGCAGCAAAAAGGTGTAACCGTCAGGCTTGGCATTTTTTACGTAAGCCGTACCGACCGTACCACCTGCGCCTACTTTATTTTCAACAATCACAGGATTGCCTGTTGACTTTGTCATGCTAGCTGCAAGGGCACGTCCTACCACATCGGTTGGGCCGCCTGCGGCAAAAGGAATGACCAAGCTGACAGGTTTGGATGGCCATGCAGCTTGCGCAAAAGCGCTGACTGCCACTAGGCTGGATATAGCCATCACGCTGGCTGCGACAAGAGTTTTTGAGAATTTCATCTGGATTCCAATAAAAAGTTCGATTAATTTTGCAGAAATTGAGGATACCCAAGTTCTATCAAACTTTTATAAGTATGTTCCACAGTATTAAAAATTAATCTGCATACTGCCCAGCAGCGCGAATCATAGGCACGTACTTGTCAAGCTCGGTCGACAGCCATGACTGCAGACCCGCTGGGGTGAGCTTGCTATCGGCTACTTGCACTGCACCCAGTTTAGTCATGCTCTTCACAACTTCGGGGTCTTTCAAAGCATTACGCAGCATCGTATTGAATTTAGTAGTGATCTCCTTGGGTGTGCCTTTAGGAGCATAAATTCCATGCCAGACGACCACCTCAAAACCACTCAAACCGCTTTCGGCCAACGTCGGCGTCTTTGGCAATGCTGGGATACGTTTCGAGGTCGTGACTGCGTACATCTTGACGGTGCCTGCTTCGGCTTGGCCGAGCGTATTCGTTGTTTGGTCGCACAATAAATCAATTTGACCACCGACAAGAGCGTTCATCGCAGGGCCGGTGCCACCAAACGGCACAGTGGTTAAGTTGACGCCCAATGCTTTTTGGAACATCATTCCGCACAATTGCGATACAGCGCCAAGACCTGCATGACCAAGGTTAATCTTGGTGTTGTTTTCCTTGAGATAGGCAATCAATTCTTTCACATCTTTTGCGGGGAAATCTTTGCGGGCCACCACGGTCATTGGTACGTCCACGACTTGACTCACGTACTCAAAGTCCGTGAGCGGGTTGAAGCTCAATTTACGGTACAGCGCAGGCGCAGTTGCCATGCCGTTGTGATGCAAGAAAAATGTATAGCCATCAGGCTTGGCGTTTTTGACGTAAGTCGCCGCAACGGTGCCGCCAGCGCCAACTTTGTTTTCAACAATCACTGAGTTGCCCGTTGCCTTGGTCATGCTTGCTGCTATGACTCGTCCGACAACATCCGTTGGACCACCAGCTGCAAATGGAATAACCAAGGCTATGGGTTTTGCCGGCCAAGCAGCTTGCGCCATTGCGCTAGTGGCAGCTAGGCTGGATACTGCGAAAACGGCAGCCGTGACAAGTGTTTTTGACAATTTCATAAGTATTCCGATACAGATAGATTGAATTAAATTTTCAAAGAACGAGGATATCCAAGTTCCGCCAAAATTTCATAGGTATGTTCCCCAATTGCTGGGATCGAATCCATCCGAGCATCGACGGTATTTTTGCGTCCTACTGGCCATAACGCAGGCAGTTCGCCAGCGGTGGACTGAACCGTTGTCCAAGCCTCACGCGCCGCCAATTGTGGATGCGCCCAAAGCGCAGCCATATCTCGTACTTGAGCGCTAGCAATGTCCGCAGTCTCTAGCCGAGTCGCCACTTGCGCTAGGGTGAGATGCGCAAACACGGCATCTATTTCAGCCCTTAAAGCGCCGCGTGCCGCGCTTCTCTTGGGGTTGGTGTCAAAGCGCGAATCCTTAGCCAGTGCGGGCTGTAAGAGCACTTGCGCGCAAAAAATTTCCCACTCACGCTCGTTTTGCAGCCCGAGCATGATGGTTGCTGGATTGCCTAGAGCGTGCCCTACATCGAACGAACCATATGGAAAAATCGTGGCGTGACTCGCACCCGCGCGTGGTGGCGGTGTTTGCCCATCCAGCGCGTAGTAAAGCGGAAAGCCCATCCACTCGGTCATAGCCTCCAGCATTGAAAGATCGATGTGACGCCCTGTCCCATCCGGGGTCTTAGTTGTTTTCGTTTTATCGCGCTCAATCAGTGCTGCCAAAATATTGGTGTACGCATACATCCCAGCGGCAATGTCCGCAATCGAGATACCAGCTTTCGCCATCTCATCTGCAGAGCCCGTCGTCGACACAAAGCCCGCTTCGCTTTGAATGAGAAGGTCGTAAGCCTTTTTTTGCTCGTAGCTGCCGCCCGTGCCGTAGCCTGAAATATCGCAAACGATGAGCGAGGGTTTGATTGCCTGCAACGCCTCAAAACCCAGTCCCATGCGATTTGCCGCGCCAGGGGCGAGGTTTTGCACGACCACATCGGCTTTTTCTAAGATGAGTTTTTTAAGAATCGCTAGTTGCTCAGGGATTTTTAAATCGAGGCACAAACTTTCCTTGCTGCGATTCGTCCACACAAAATGCGACGATAGCCCACGAGCTCGCGTGTCGTAATTGCGAGCAAAATCGCCAACAACAGGACGTTCCACTTTTATGACGCGAGCTCCTAAATCTGCCAACTGCCGCGTTGCAAACGGTGCAGCAATCGCATGTTCTAGTGAGACGACCGTGATGCCTTCGAGCGGCCTCATAGTGCAAACCTCACTGATTCAAACTTCATGGCGGCCTTCATCGTCACATGTCCCTCAAAATCTTTCACCCACAAACTCATTGAATCATCCTCAAACGTACCCGCGCAGATCTCAAACGGATGTAAATCAAACACGGGCTTGAGCGCTCTAAATTCAAATGACGCAACCGTTTTTGTTGGATTTAATCTCTTACCCAATCCCGCCAACAGTGTCGCCATCAAAGGTCCATGCACGATAAGTCCTGGATAGCCTTCCACCTCAGTTACGTACTTACGGTCATAGTGAATGCGGTGACCATTGAAGGTGAGGGCGGAATAGCGAAAGAGTAGCGGATCGGTTGGTGTCATCGTTTCGCTATGACTTGCTACAGGGACGTTTTCATAAGATGGCTGAGAGGCCATACTGGTTGTGGCCTGTGGGCCTGCATCGTTGGTAGGGCTTACTGGGCTTGGCCTGTAGACGATATCATGAAATTCGCGTAGAGCCAATCCTTTGGCGCTGCTGACTTCATGTCGAACCCGAACAAAACATAGCGATCCTGTGCGGCCATGTTTGACTGTCACATCGTCAATCGTCGAAGTGCGCGTGATCGCATCGCCCAATTTCAAATCATGAAAAAACTCTAGCTGCCCTGCAGCCCACATGCGGCGCGGCAAGGGCACAGGGGGTAAGAACCCGCCGCGCTTGGCGTGCCCATCTTCGCCTAAATCGTTTTGCTGTGGCGAAGGTAAGAAGTACAGCCAGTGCCACAGCGGCGGCAGGGCGGTTGAAGCGGTATCAGGCAAGTCAAGTGTCGCCCGCATCATACGCAGTGGCGCGGCGGTGATGAGGTCCGTCTCGGTTTGCGACTTGCCAATCCAAGTGCGCAAAAATTCAGTGTCTAGGTTTGTATCCATAAACACTGATTTTATGAAGATCCTATTCTTCTAAGCTAAAGCCTGTGGACTTGACGATAGAACTCCATGCATTCATCTCAGTGATGACGCGCTGTTGTGTCTCTTTAGAGGATAGGCTGTAGGGGCTGTAGCCAAGTGTTGAAAGACGAGCTTGCACTTCTGGACGACGAAGCGCTGTGGTGATGGCAGCATTGATACTTTCAATCATTGCTACGGGTGTCTTGGCAGGCGCAAAAATACCAAACCACTCGGTAAGCGCCATATCCTTAAAACCTAACTCGGCAAAAGTAGGGACGTTAGGAAAAAATGGTGAGCGCTTTTCCCCAGAGGTCGCCAGCACTTTGACTCGCTTAGAGGCTGCATGTTGAATGAACTCCCCTGTTAGATTAAAAGCGGCAGGTACGTTGCCGCCAATTAAATCTTGCATAGCGGGTGCCGAACCTTTGTAGGGGATATGCTGCAAAGGGAGTCCCGATATCCGTGCAAATTGAGCGCCAACAAAATGCGGTGCCGCACCAGCAGCTGGGACGGCATAGTTAGAGAATTTGCTCGGGTCTCGCTTAACCGCGTTGATGTAATCGGCAACTGTATTGATAGGACTATCGCTAGGCACGCCAAGTGCAAAATCAAACTGACAAAAAGGCGAGATGGCGACAAAATCGTTTTTAAAATCGTAAGTCAATTTTTTGTAAATATGCGGGTAAATCGTAAACGGTGAGGCGGGTGAAAATAGTAGCGTGGTGCCATCGGGTGCGGCTTGTTTGACAAGGTCAATCGCAATTCTGAGAGCCGCTCCAGGCTTGTTGTCAACAATGCCCGTGCCCAG
>JANPAY010000525.1:0-5812 GCA_031430155.1 Comamonadaceae bacterium | reverse complement strand
GTTAAATAAATACCACATAGCATTGCCCCCAATGGTAACCATGCCTTCATCCCAGCGAGTAACGATAAAATTTGTGCCGCATGTAGCGATATAGCAATGCATGGTAGTAAGGTAAATGCTAGATAAGCGATGTATTTCCATATACTAATAGCCTGTTGGTAATCAGTTTTTAATAATAAAAATAAACTTAAACCTAATGATCCACTAAACAAGAAATATTTAAAAATTTTCAACCAATAAAATTGAATAATTGCATGGGCTTCCGCGTATTTTTGTGGCTGAGGTGGATACCCCTGAACCATAGCCCAAATCGACATGGGTAAATCTTGTAGCGCGGCTATTGCTACCGCGAACAGGAATAACATCCCCAAACTTGTTTGGATTTTTTCTTTATCTTGTAATAAGAAGTGCGTCATATTCCTTGAGTAAAGAAAAATGCCTTCAGCGTTGCACCTACTTTTTCTTGAGAATAAGTTTCTGCAATATTGTCTTGACCTCGTTGTGCAGTTGCTTTTAGTAGAGATCGTTGTTCAATTAATTCAATTAGTAATTGCGCTAATGTGTGCGGATTTTCATCCTCAAGATAAATAGCCCCATTTGATTGAAAAATTGCGGGGACATCACTTACGTGCGTGGATAGGATGGCAAGCCCTGCGGAGGCCATATTAATTGATTTAGAAGGAAACGTAGTGCTTGCTAACTGACTCGATGGTAAGTTCAGGACAAGACCGATATGTGCGCTAGACAATACGTCTAAATACTCACTACGAAGGAGATTCCCGTGAAAGTGAACGCTTGGCTCTCCCGCTTCATTCGCTAGCGTTTTTATATCATTTTCCGACGCTCCATTTCCTGTGACGTGAAACTCCAAAAAATTAAGCTTTGTCTGATTTGATTGACGCAAGTGGCGGATAGTTTTAATAAAAAGCTCCGCGCCTGTAGTGCGTTGCAAAGTACCACCCAGTAATATTTTTAATTTTCTTGAGTTCCAATCACGATGTATAAAACGAGACTCCGATACTCCGTAACACGGCAGTGTGTTTGAGCCTGCATACTGGGCGGCAAGTGACGTTGCAGCTAGCAGGCTTCCCGCATTACATAAACTATCAAATCGCTTTGCCGTCACACTAGTAATCCATTGGCGAATAGTGCCTCTTCCATCAAGGATGTCACCATCTTCTAAGTCGAGAAACCGGCGTAAACCAACCCAGCGAGCTAACTCCATACCTAGCAAATAATGAGGCAATCTGTTGTAAGCAAGAACAACGGGTCGTTGGACGCGTAGACGCCAAAGGATCAATGGTAAAGCTAAGCATGCGACTAGATGTGTAAGCCATGGGAAATCAAAATAAGGTGCATAAACAATAGCGACACCTTGGATGCGTGTAACTTTTGTGGGATGCCATCTTCCTGTGCCGTGTTGACGTCCTCGTCCTAGGCTGAGCAGCGTAGTCGTAACGCCGCTACTTTTTAGTGCTAGTGCGATTTGCAGTACTTTTTGTGTGGCGGCAGGACTATCAGAGGTAATCAAACGTTCTAAACGTGTCTTTTCATCTAATGCGTTGCAAAGGTAGACAAGGCGAGAGTTAGGTGAGGGCATTGTGAGTGAGGATTTACGTAAGCTTGGCTAAAAAATTAGCAGAATAGCGAAGTTTTAATTTTATAAAAAAATGTAAGAATAAAAGAGAAATTAAAAGTTTGAAATACCATAGTCCAAATAACCAACGTTCAGAGATAAGGTAAGCAACATTATTAGTATAAGGGTGCGCAATCATAATGAGCATCGTATTTTGCCCCCACTCACTCAATAGTTGGCTATTATTTAAGATGGGAAATAAAGAGAATGTAGCAATTATAAAAATGCTAAAAATACTTGCAAATAAATAGTTTTGCATAACAAATGGAAGCTCATTTGTCGCTAAGTTCAGAGTTGGGATATGCGTAAATGCAAAAATAGAAAATACTAATCCAGATGCAACCCAATACTGATATTTATATCTCGGTAAATTGAAGCGCTTTTGGTTAAAACACAAATAACCGATAAAAATCCAAGGACTTGCAATAAGAGCTTGATTTAAAGCAAAAGGTAGCTGCATAGGCAAATAATAACCCAATGCCGCCAACAGGCATACAGCAATAATGGCATACCCATTTAATTGAACATATTTTAAAACTGTAAATATAAAAATTCGCGAAAGAATGAGCGCCGGCAAAAACCAAAGTATGTGGTGATAACCAATTAAGTGACTGTAGTCCATCCAAAACAACAGACCAGTCAAATAGCTCTCCAAATCACCTAGTGGCCTATGTAGTAGCACCCGTTTCGTAAGCTCGGTAACTATACCCAGCATCCCAAACACTAAATATGGGTAGCCTAAGCGGCTAACATTTTTTACAGAAAATTCTTTAAAACTAAGTTTTGGATTTATAAAAATACCAGCAGCAAAAAAGAAAAATGGCATATGCCATGCGAATATAAAATGACCGAAAGGAGATGTAATATGCCCCAACACTACGGCAACGATTGCAAAAGCTTTTGCTGTGTCGATGTAATTTATCTTCGAGTCCATTGATAAATTTTTTGAAGAAATATAGATTTAATTATTAATTTAATAACATTAATCCAATAATCTCTGACATTAAGTTGCGATCGTACTGAAAGTTTGATTGATGCCAGCATCGCAAATGATTTTTTTAAATCATTCTTATAAGGCGTATATACATGCACGTCTGTTGCGTGAGGAATAGTATAAGCAATAGGTAAATATGTTTTGAGATGCTGAGATATTTTTAAGCCATGTAAATGTACGGCAAAGGCTGCACTGTATGGAAAACGCGACATATTCCATGGCGCAAGTACTAGGTGCTGTGCAGACATGACATGAACTTCATTTTTAAAGCGAGTAGGCCAGTCATCAAGGTATTTTTGATCGCCAAATAACCCATTTTCAAATCTAGCGTAGCACCACTCTATGCAGCGCTCCTCCCACCACTTCCTAACAAGCTCGCCTCGCCCTTTGCTAAACACCATAAATTGCACACAATACTGGCCAGAAGTGGTCGATTGATCATATTCAGGTGCATAAGCATGGTCTGTAATCAGAACAGATTTGCCTGAAGCCTCAAACTCTTCAAACACAGCTAATGGCGACTTTCGAAACCACAAATCTGCATCAACATAGGTGACTTGATTAATTGTTGTATCTGCCTGAAATACAAATCGAGGCGTAAAAGGCGTTAGCGTCCAGCAGTATTCCGCTTTAGTTCGGGTAGATTTGACGGATCTTAGCTCAGGTGTTTCCAGCTCGCTTAGCCTTAATAATTTTGCATTTGAAAGCTTGAGCTCATCTAAAACATCGAAAGTCACATCATCTATACATAATATCCATAGCGTAAACGAGTCGAGATGTCTTTGCATCGATTGATACAAATTCAAACCTTGAGGTAAATATAAACTATCGAAAAGTGTGACGAAATGTAGCATTAATCTCTATTTTTTTTTGCATACATAGGTGCGACAAGCTGAACCTACGTTTTCCTTGACAGACTCATGTAATGTGTATGTTGCTATCAGCTCTAATCCATGCCGTTTTAACAACTCTAAAAATTCAGGTTCATTGAAATGAATTTCAACCATTTCGACGCCGTAGCCTTGTTTGCGGTAATACTGGTTAGGTTGCCCCAGCACAACAGGAGTCCGGTGAAAGATGGCGTAACAACGCGTCACTCGTGCAGTTTGAGCAACTGCGATTTGATACTCTGGGATATGGAGTAAGCAACAACCAGAAATCACTATATCGAAAGCATCGTTGCCATATTTCAACGCCGTAGCATCCTCAACATCAAAACATAATGCGGGGTATTTTTGATGCGCCAATTCAACGAACGCTTCCGAATAATCACAACCGTGATAATCAATGTCCAAACTAGCGATCTCAAACACCTCCGAGTAGTAGCCGCTAGAGCACCCGACCTCCAGCACGGTCATTCTGGGTAGATGCGTGGGCAACTCACGCAAGGCACGAACCATCACATCGAATACATCAACTTGATCGCCACGTCGATACGCTACAAGCGCAGCATCTACTAATTCACGCTGTTTAACGGGCACATCTTGCGATTGCCAAGCATCGCGCAACCGTTTTGATTCAGATTGAACATCTTTATCTCGAAGCTGAATGTAATCATGAGACATCCCCACAGCAGACATACTGCGTAACACAATACTCTTCAGAATACGTTTCATTCGAGGAAAACGATTTAGGATGGAGCGCAATAACATTCTTGGTCGCAATTTATTTTCCAAATGTGTTCACTGCTACAACAACACGCTCTACATCACTTTCAGTCATTTGCGGATGACAAGGTAGTGAAAGACATTCAGCCGCATGTTGTTCGCAAGCGCTCAAACCAACTGGATCGCACCGCAATCCAGAACAACTTTCCTGTTGATGCATTGGAACTGGATAATGAACATGAACATGAATGCTTTGCTGCTGCAAATGCCTTATCAATTCGTCGCGGGCATGCGTCTTCACCACATATAGATGGTAAGCATGTGCGGCCTCTTCCTCGGGTTTAGACAGGAGAGTGATCTCAGGATGAACAATTCTTGTGTCATAGGCTTTGGCAATCGCTCGTCGCCGTTCAGTAAAACCTACTAGCCAAGGCAGGCGTGCCATCAGCATCGCTGCATGCACTTCGTCCAGTCTGCTGTTCATGCCCAATTCTGGATGGTAGTAGCGCACACTCTGCCCGTAGTTGCGTAACTGGCTAGCCTTCGTTGCCAATAAAGCATCCTGACAAACGAGCATCCCAGCATCCCCTGCCGCCCCTAAGTTTTTGGTTGGATAAAAACTGTAGGCCCCTGCTAGGCCAAAGCTTCCAGCGACCTTGCCACGCCAAGTGGCCAGATGAGCCTGTGCACAATCTTCAATTAAATCAATTTGACAACTTGCACAAAATGCCTGCCAAGCTTCCATGTCACGCACTTGACCATACAAATGCACTAACAGCACTGCCCGAGTTTTAGATGTCAGGCAACGACGAGCACTATCCCGCGAAAGTAAACCAGTCTGCGGCTCAATATCGGCTAGTACTGGAGTCGCTCCCGCCCGTAGGATAGCCAAAACTGAAGCAAAAGCAGTCATTCCTGTGGTGATCACTTCATCGCCAGGACCAATGCCAGCTGCACGCAAGGCGATTTCGATAGCATCCATCCCGTTACCAACACCAACACCATGCGCAACACCACAAATTGCAGCCCATTGCCGCTCAAAGGTTTGTACTTCCTCACCTAATACATACCATCCCGAATCAAGTACGCGCCGCGTGGCCTCTAACATCGCCAAACGAATGCCCTGCGGTTCAGCCTTAAAGTCGTTCATGTGTATTGGGGCGGGTATTGACATTTCAAAATCCAAAAAAAAGTAATCAGGCGCTCAGGCTTCCCAGTAGTGTTTTGCGTGACGCTGATAGTATGAAATAGTCTGCGCCAACCCTACTGCCAGCGACACCTGCGGAACCCAGCCCAGCTCACGGGTGATCAATGTGAAGTCACTATAGTAGTCTCCAATGTCAATCGCTTTTCGCTCAGGAGGAAATGACGTTATTTCATAACTACCAGTAAGGCCAATAGGCGGCCCTTGCTTAACCATCATTTCGGCCAAATCCTTAAGATTGATGACCTCATTACTACCTAGGTTATATACCTTGCCATTGGCCGTATCGCTACTACCCGCTAGCAGAAACGCCTGTACACAGTCATCAACGAAATTGAAATCACGTAATTGCAGGCCATCACCAAACACTT
>JANPAY010000524.1:0-11905 GCA_031430155.1 Comamonadaceae bacterium | reverse complement strand
CTACGTTGTCCGTTTGCACGGCTGTGGAGGTCACGATGCAGTCGGCGCCTTCGACATTGCCCGCCACATGACCATGCGCCACCTTTGCACCAAGGCTTGCCAGACGTGCAGTGGCAGCGTTTTGCCCGGCGTCGCTGCCGCTAATCACATAACCCTGATTGAGTAGCACCTCGGCAATGCCGCACATGCCTGTACCGCCAATACCGATAAAGTGAATATGTTTGATCGCGTGCTTCATATTTGCGTTCCAAGGGCGACAAACAATTGGGGTCTGACCCCAAAAGCCAAAGGCGTATTGCGAAATGCCAATAGCGGCGCAAAGGGGTCAGACCCCAATTGGCTTGACGCTGCTGCCATACGGCGGGAGGTGTGATTGGTTTGCAGCGGCGCGAGGGAGCAGAATTTGCCACCAACCGCAAGCCAATTGGGGTCAGACCCCCAAGTCGCTTCGCTTGGTTGCGGGGTCAGACCCCAATTGTTTGCGGCTAGCGGCAAATTCATGATCTTGCTCAGGCCGTTCATTTGATAATCTCCTCGCACGCAGCAACCATCGTGCTGGTCGCGTCCAACCGCGCCATAGCCCGCGCAGCTTCGGCCTTGGTTTGCAACTCTTCTCTTGTGAGTGTTTGCAAAAAATCAGCCAGCATTTGTGGATTCAAATCCGCTTGCTGTTCAATCCACGCGCCTGATGCGCCGCTACTTGTATCCACCAGGTATTTCGCATTGCTAGTTTGGTGGTCGTCCACCGCAAACGGGAAAGGAACAAACAGCGCGGCGGCGCCAACAGCCGCTATCTCGGTGACCGTGGATGCACCACTTCTTGCAATCACGATGTCGGCGTTGGCATAGGCGGACGCGGTATCGTCGATAAATGCGGTGCAACTAGCCGCCACGTTGGCTTTGAGGTAATTCGCCTGTAATTCGTCTAACTGCGCCATTCCGCTTTGGTGAATCACATGCGGACGCTGCGCGAGTGGGATGAGTGCCAGCGCCTTGGGCACCAGATCGTTTAACCCACGTGCCCCCAAGCTGCCTCCCACCACTAGCAACTCTAGTAAGCCCGAGCGATTGGCAAAGCGATCTGTCGGCGAGGCCACGCGCGTAAAGGCTTCACGCAGAGGATTGCCGATAAACGTGGCGGTGCTTGACTCCCGAGTGAGTACGTGGGGGAAGGCCGTGAATACACGGGTCGCCACTCGTGCCAGCACTTTGTTTGCAAGTCCTGCAACCGAGTTTTGCTCATGCAGCACGAGCGGGATTTTGAGTAGCCACGCCACGAGGCCCGCAGGGAAGCTGATGTAGCCACCCATGCCAATGATCACATCAGGCTGCACGCGCTTTAGCACCTCACGGCTTTGCCACAGCGCCCGTGCTAGTTTGATGGGTAGGAGTAACTTGGCCATCAAGCCTTTGCCGCGCAGACCGCCAAACTCAATGGTTTCAAACAGGATGTTATAGCCCTTACTCGCTTGTGCCGGCACGATGCGAGATTCCATACTGGGCGCACCAGATGTACCTTTGCTTCCTAGCCACGCCACGCGCCAGCCCTTATCTATCAAGGATTGCGATACGGCAAGCCCAGGGAAAATATGCCCGCCTGTGCCGCCAGCCATCATGAGTGCGGTTTTTTGCTGGGTCGTCATATCGACCTTCCGCTCTTCATTTGGTGGTTCTCTTTATCCACGCGCAGCACAATCGCAATCGAAATTAAATTGAGCAAAATCGCCGAGCCACCGTAGCTCATTAGCGGCAGCGTCAGTCCCTTGGTTGGCAGCGCACCGAGGTTCACGCCCACGTTGATAAACATTTGAAAACCCATCCAAATCGCCACACCCTGCGCCACAAGGCCTGCAAACACACGGTCCATGGCGATGGCTTGGCGACCAATGAAGACCATTTTTTTAATCATCCAAAAGAAGAGTGCAAGCACGGTGAGCACACCGATCAAGCCAAACTCTTCGCCAATGACAGCGAGCATGAAGTCGGTGTGTGCTTCGGGTAGCCAATGCATTTTTTCGACACTACCGCCTAGCCCCACGCCAAAAATTTCGCCACGTCCCAGTGCAATCAGTGAGTGTGAGAGCTGATAGCCTTTGCCCAGTGCGTGCACTTCAGTCCAAGGGTCAAGGTAGGCAAAAATGCGCTCGCGCCGCCAAGGTGAAAAGCCCACCATGCAGGCAAACGCGATCACCAAAATAAGGGCGATTAAAAAGAACATGCGGGCGTTCACACCGCCCAAAAATAAGATGCCCATAGCGATGACAGCGATCACCATAAAGGCGCCCATGTCGGGCTCGGCCAGCAGCAGCACGCCTGTGAGTGCAACTGCTGAGGCCATGGGCCACACAGCTTTGATGAAGTTTTCGCGCAGTGCCATCTTGCGAACCATGTAATTAGAGGCGTAGAGCAGCACCGCGAACTTGGCAAATTCGGAAGGCTGAAAATTCATGAAGCCAAGACCAATCCAGCGCCGTGCGCCGTTGACACCTTTGCCAATGTACGGAATTAAAACCAAGGTGAGCATGACCAACGCCGCGATAAAAATGGCGGGTGCAGCACGCTCCCACACAGCCATCGGTACGCGGTAAGCAAGCGCCGCGGCAATGAGGGCGATGCTGAGCGAGAGCACATGGCGGCTTAAAAAATGTAGCTGCGTGTACTTGGCAAACTTGGGGTTGTCGGGCATGCCAATCGTGGTGGAATAAACCATCACGAGTCCCCACAAAAGCAGCGTGCCCATGAGCCATAGCACGGTGGTATCCAAGCCTTCGGTTTGGATGGTGGTGTGAGGCATGGTGCGGCTCATAGTGCTTGCACGGCCTCCACAAACACTTCTGCGCGGTGTTTGTAATCTTTAAACATATCGAGCGACGCGCAGGCGGGTGAGAGCAGCACAATGTCGCCGCTTTTAGCGATGGCCGCGCATTGCACCACGGCGGCGGGTAAGTTGTTGGCACGGTGCAAGACCACGTCCACTATGGACGCTAAAACCATTTCTATTTCCGCTGCATCTTTGCCAATGAGTACAGCGCTGCGCACAAACTGCTGGACTGGCACGATCAGCGCAGAGAAGTCTTGCCCCTTGCCATCACCACCCAAGATCACGATGATTTTTTTACCGTTCTTGTCCATGCCAAGACTATTCAGTGCTGCTACGGTTGCACCCACATTCGTGCCTTTGCTATCGTCGATGTATTCGATCTCGTTGTGAATCGTCACTGACTCCATGCGATGAGGCTCACCACGGTACTCACGCAGGCCATACAGCATAGGGGCTAGCGGGCAACCTGCTTTTACAGCTAGCGCCAAAGCAGCCAGTGCATTCGTACTGTTGTGCAGGCCACGAATCCGCAGTGCATCGGCGGGCATGAGGCGTTGAATCACAAAGGGAACGGGCGGCGCAGTCATGCCTTTTTTGACGCGCGGCGCTGGCTCATCGGATTCGGGAACAGCCCGCACCAACCAATTCATGCCGGAGACAAACTCGAGACCGTATTCATCCACTCGCATCGGCAGGCCGCTTGTGACTTGGATTTGCGTTTGCGCCTTATTTTTTCCGTAGACGTTTTCTTTGGCTCTAGCGTAGGCTTCCATCGATCCATGCCAATCCAAATGATCTTGCGTCACGTTGAGTACCGTTGCTGCGGTAGGCTCAAAATCGTCCACGCTGTCTAATTGAAAGCTCGATAGCTCAAGTACCCACACATCAGGAAAATCATCTAACCGTGCGGTCAAGGTATCCAGCAGTGCAGGGCCGATATTGCCCGCGACAGCCACGGTTTTGCCTGCACGTTCCACCAATTGACCTGCAAGCGATGTCACCGTGGTCTTGCCATTCGTCCCCGTGATGCCAAGGACTTTGGGCGCGTAGCCTTGCGCTAGTTTGAGTTCGCGCAGTGCATGATTAAAGAGTGTCAATTCGTTGCCGAGCCATAACCCGCTTGCTTTAGCGGCTTGCATGATGTTGGCGGTCGCCTCTGGACTGAGTCCTGGGCTTTTGAAGACGGCGCGGATATCTGTGCCGTCAATCAGGTCTGCGGTGAAAGCTTGTGATTTGAAATCGATGTTTGCGCCGCTTGCTTTGAGTTCATTTAGCGCGTCAAGCTCAGGCGGATGTGCACGCGTGTCCACTACCGTGACGGCTGCTCCCAAACGCACGCACCAACGCGCCATCGACAGACCCGAAATACCAAGTCCGAGGATGAGGATGTGTTGGTTTTGAAGCGTAGGGTTCATGGGCTTAACGCAGCTTCAATGTTGATAAACCCACCAAGCACAACAGCATGGTGATGATCCAAAAGCGAACGACGACTTGGGTTTCCATCCAGCCGCTTTTTTCAAAATGATGATGCAGCGGTGCCATCTTGAGAATGCGACGACCCGTGCCAAATTTACGTTTTGTATATTTAAAGTAGCTCACTTGCAGCATGACCGAAAGCGCCTCGATAACAAAGATGCCGCCCATGATGGCCAGCACAATTTCTTGCCTGACGATGATGGCTATCGTGCCGAGTGCCGCACCTAAAGCCAACGCGCCGACATCGCCCATAAACACTTGTGCAGGATGCGTGTTAAACCACAAAAACGCCAAACCCGCACCAGCCATCGCAGCGCAGAAAATGAGCAGTTCGCCAGAGCCTGGGATGTGTGGCAAAAATAAATACTTTGAATAGACCACGCTGCCAGTGACGTAGGCGAACACGCCTAGCGCCGATCCGACCATGACCACGGGCATGATGGCGAGTCCATCCAGTCCATCGGTCAGGTTGACCGCGTTGCTCGATCCCACAATGACAACGTATGTCAGCACGACAAAGCCGAGCACGCCAAGGGGATAGCTAATTTCTTTGAAAAAAGGAACGAGCAATCCAGCTTTTGGCGGTAGGTTCACATCAAACCCTGACGTGACCCATTGAAAAAATAGCTCCACCACGCGGGCATTGGTGTTCTCGGAAATGCTAAATACCAAGTACAGCGCAGCGACTAATCCGATGATGGATTGCCACAGATATTTGTCGCGGCTTCTCATACCTTCTGGGTCTTTTCCCACGACCTTTTTCCAATCATCCGCCCAGCCAATTGCGCCAAAGCCCAGCGTCACAACCAGCACGATCCAAACAAAACGATTACTCCAATCCACCCAAAGCAGTGTCGAGATGGCGATGCACGTCAAGATGAGTACGCCTCCCATCGTCGGGGTGCCGCTTTTGACTAAGTGCGATTCCATGCCATAGCTGCGGACGGGCTGGCCAACTTTGAGGGCGGTCAGCATCCGAATGACCACAGGACCAATCGCAAGTCCCAGTATCAAAGCCGTCATGGCGGCCATGACCGCGCGGAAGGTCAGGTAATCGACGACCCGCAAAAATTTGAGGTCAGGGTAAACGCTTTGCAGCCAATTGGCGAGGCTAAGCAGCATGAGCGGACTCCTGATGTTTTTGAAATTTTTGTTCTAAATGTTTGACCACGCGCTCCATCTTCATAAAGCGCGAGCCTTTAATAAGAACGGAAGAAGGAATAGCAAACAATTGCAATTGGCTTGCGGCGAGCAACAAAGACGCCATATCCGCAAAATGCGTTCCCCCTGCATGTTTGCAAAGCCCCCCAATCGTCCAAAACATATCCACACCACGCGCCTTGGCATAGGCACCCACCTCAGCATGAAAAGCTGGGCCTTGGTCACCCACCTCACCCATATCGCCCAAGATCAACAGACGTGGCGCTGGTAAATCCATCAGCATGTCGATGGCGGCAAGCACCGAATCAGGGTTGGCGTTATAGGTGTCATCGACCAAGGTAATGGCTGCGTCCTTTGTGCCCAGTTGCACCGTTCGCGAGCGCCCTGCCACAGCGGCGAAGTCTGATAAGCCTTGCTGTATATGGCTTAGCGGCACACCTGCAGCGAGTGCGCAAGCGAGCGCAGCCAATGAGTTCTTGACGTTGTGTTTGCCCGCCATGCGGAGCGCATAGCTGAGGCTGCCTTGCGGCGTGGACGCATCGACTCGCCATGCGCCTGCTTCCCAAGCAAAGCTTGCCGTGATGTCAGCATCTATAAATCCAAACGTGAGCACCTTGCGTTTGCCTGCTAACTCTCGCCACACCGATGTGTAGTCGTCATCTGCTGGAAACACCGCTGTGCCATCGGCAGGCAAACTTGAAATCACTGCGCCGTTTTCGCGTGCCACCGCTTCCACTGTGCCCATAAATTCTTGGTGTTCGCGCTGCGCGTTGTTCACGACGGCAACGGTTGGCAAGGTCATGGCAGCCAACTCAGCAATCTCGCCGATATGGTTCATACCGAGCTCGACCACAGCGCACTGGTGTGACTCACGTAGACGAAGCAGAGTGAGTGGCACGCCAATGTCGTTATTGAAATTGCCTGCGGTGGCAAGAGTGGCATCACCCATCCATGCTCGCAGGATGCTGGCAATCATTTGTGTGAGCGTGGTCTTGCCATTGCTACCCGTGACCGCAATCACCGGGATGCTTCGCTTCGCGGCAAGATGCGCACGCCAGTTTTTTGCAAGCAGGCCAAGTGCCATTTTTGAATCTGCAACTTCAAGCCCGACCAGTCCATTAGCCGCTAGACCTTGTTGAGCAATGGCTGCCACGGCACCATTGGTCTTCGCCGTAGCTAGAAAATCATGAGCATCAAAACTCTCACCTTTGAGCGCAACGAATAAATCGTCCGCAGCTAGGCTGCGCGTGTCGGTGTGCACGCGATTAAACGTGATGTTGCCATCGCCAACCAACTTGGAGTTAGGTAGCAATTGATGAGCGAGCGCTAACGTCATCATTGCGCACCACTCCACTTTGCCAATGCTGCTCGAGCATGTGTTTGATCGCGAAAGACGGTTTTAACGCCTGCAATCTCTTGGTAGTCTTCGTGTCCTTTGCCAGCAATCACGATGACGTCACTTGCCCGCGCTTGTGCAATTGTTTCGCAAATCGCCAAGGCGCGATTAACCTGCACTTGCACGCTGCTGTCTTCGCCTGTGCCGAGCAAAATTTGCGCAACGATGGCGCTTGGATGTTCGTCCCTTGGGTTGTCGCTGGTGACTACGGCATGGTCTGCAAAGCGCCGCACCACTGCGCCCATCACAGGTCGCTTGCTGGCGTCTCTGCCGCCGCCGCAGCCAAACACACACCACAGTTTTCCACCACGCGTGCTGCTGACTTCTCGCAGCGCGATCAATACTTTTTCTAATGCATCGGGCGTATGTGCGAAGTCAACAACGGTGAGTGGCTCGGTTGTTTGAGAGACCACTTCTAATCGACCTGGCACAGCGGTAATGGCCTCGCAAGCCTTGGTGCATATGGCGAGTGGCACGCCTAAGCTGCGCATGGCACCAACGACGCCTAGCAAATTGCTGACGTTGTAGCGACCGACTAATGTGGTTTGCAGTGGCCGTGATTCCGTTAAACCTGCGGTTGTTCTTTCTACGACATCAAACGCTAAACCTTGCACCGACAGGGTGATATTTTGTGCGATGAGTCTTGCATCCCGCTCAATTCCATACGTCCAAATATCGAGCGACTTACCCGCCAAGCGATCCATCAGAGCTAGTCCCTGCGCATCATCCAGATTGACCACGGCAGCTTTTAACAAGGGCCAATCAAAGAGCGCTGCTTTGGCTTGCCAATAGGCTTCCATCGTGCCGTGATAGTCGAGATGATCTTGCGTGAAGTTGGTAAACACAGCCGTATGAATCTGCGTGCCGTTTAAACGTCCCTCGGCGATGCCGATGGATGAAGCTTCTAGCGCTACGGCTTTGCAGCCCATATCCACAAAGGCTTTGACGCGCGCTTGTAGTAACACGGGGTCGGGCGTGGTGAGGCCGTTGCTTTCAATAGCACCGATCACGCCAGTGCCCAAAGTGCCCACTACCGCGCAGGTTTGCGTATAAGGCGCGGGCAAGGCGGATAGGGCCTCAGCCAGCCACCAACTGCTGGATGTTTTGCCGTTTGTGCCCGTGATGGCGACGATGTTGAGTTGCTCGCTTGGCTTGCCGTAAAACTCAGACGCGATGTCACCTGATGCGGCTTTTAATCCCGCATAGGCTCTGGTGAAAGCCATATCCTGTATGACCTGCGAGCCAGTCTCTGATTCGCGATCCTCTTCCATTAAAGCAGCAACCGCACCGTTTTGGAGTGCTTTCGGAATGAATGCTCGGCCATCGACAGCGGCGCCTGGCCATGCAATGAAGGCAGTTTTTTCACTAGTGTCTGGCAAGATTTTTCGGCTATCGGTCACTAGCTGCGTTGCGCCACTCGCACGCAGCCAAGCGACAGCAGATGGGGCATCTCGCAGAATGCTCACGTGCTTTCCTCCACAGCCGTCACGGCAATTTGTGGCTTGACCGCGCGGTCGGGCTGCACACCGAGTAGGCGTAGCGTCTGTCCCACGGTTTGCGAAAAGATAGGTGCGGCCACCTCGCCGCCAAAGTATTTACCAGCACTGGGCTCGTCAATCGAGACGGCTACTACGATACGCGGCGCATCAATCGGGGACATGCCGACAAAGGTGCTGCGGTATTTTTTAGCCGCGTAGCCGCGCCCCTCTTGTTTGTGTGAGGTACCCGTTTTTCCGCCCACGGTATAGCCTTCTAGTTGCGCCTTGGGCGCTGTGCCTTCTGGGCCTGCAGCAAGATTAAGCATGTGACGCACAGCACGGGCATTGACGGCACTCATGACGCGTTGTCGCGCTACTGGCGTGCTGGATTGAATGATTCTGGGTGTCAGCAATTCACCGTCGTTGGCGAGCACACTGTAGGCTTGCGCTAATTGAAAGAGGCTAGTGGAGAGTCCATAGCCATAGCTCATGGTGGCTTGCTCTACGGGTCGCCATGACTTGTAAGCACGCAATTTTCCGCCCACCACTCCCGGATAAGGCAGCACGGGTTTTTGACCCAAACCTAGCGCACTATAGAACTCCCACATGTCTTTATAGGGAATTTGCTGGGCAATTTTGACTGTACCCACATTGCTGGATTTCTCAATAATTTGATCCACGCTCAAAACGCCGTGTGCATGTGAGTCGGTAATTTTTGCACCCGTGACCATGATATAGCCCGGTGCTGTTTGAAATGTCGTGCGCGGCGTCACTAAGCCTTTTTCTAGTGCCAGAGAAATCGTGAGCGGTTTCATGACTGAACCCGGCTCAAAGCTATCAGCGAGTGCGCGGTTACGCATCACGCCGTTTTTGCTGCCTGTTGCGTCGTAGTTCGCCATGGCCAGTACTTCATTGGTTTGCACATCCAAAATCACCACAGAGCCGCCCTTGGCACGTTGCTCTGTCACCGCTTCTTTGAGTTTTTGATAGGCAAAAAATTGGATCTTGCTATCAATGGTGAGGCGCACGTCGTGTCCATCCACAGGAGCCACACGGTCGCCAACGTCTTCCACCACGCGTCCCATGCGGTCTTTAATCACGCGACGTGAACCGTTTTGCCCTGAGAGTTCTTGATTGAACGACAACTCAATGCCTTCAATGCCCTTGCCATCGTTGTTGAGCATGCCTGTAATTTGCGCGGCGGCTTCGCCCTCGGGGTATTGGCGACGCGATTCCATGCGGGTATAGAGGCCGTCAATTTTTAAAGCTTGGACATCGGCGTTTAAGCTGCCATCTAATTGGCGGCGTAGCCACACAAAGGAGCGATCCTCAGTAGCGAGTTTTTGCTGCAACTCAGACGCGCGCATCCCCAGCAACTTGGCCAGCGCCGCTAGCTTGTCAGGTTGATCGGCAAGGCTTGGGTTGATGTCTTCGGGTATCGCCCAGACACTGAGCGCAGGCACATTAGATGCCATGATTTGATCGTTGCGATCTAACAATCGGCCACGGCTGGCAGGAATATCCAGTGTGCGTGCAAAGCGAATTTCACCTTGTCGTTGATAAAAACTTTGATGAATCACTTGCACATAAGCGGCCCTAGCACCAAGCCCCGCAAAGGCTGCGCCAAACACCACCAAAATCAGCTTGCTACGCCATAACGGCGTTTTGCTGGCGAGCAAGGGGCTGGAAGCAAAGCTAACGGCTTGTCCTTGGCGCTGCTGGATGGTATTAGAGAACTTGGGCTTCATGCGCGTGGGTTTAAGGCTTGCTGAGGTACACCGTGACCGAGGGATCGACCGTTTTCATGCCAAGGTTTTGCGAAGCAATACGCTCGATGCGAGTAGGGCTTGCTAATTGGCGTTTTTCGGCCATTGCGCTTGCGTTATTGATGGCCAGTTGCTTGCCCGTGTTTTCAGATTTTTCAAGCGCAACAAACAGACTGCGCGAGGTGTATTGCCAGCGGACCAAAAGTAGCGCCGTACCGAGCACCATCAAGATGAGCCAAAGGTTAAGCAGCAAACCAAACTTAAAAGCGCCGCTGGGTTTGAGATGTGCTTTGAGATCTGAAAAGTTCATGCGCTTGTCCTCTCTGCCACTCGCAGCACAGCGCTACGACTACGTGGGTTGGTTTTAATTTCTGCAGCACTCGGTTTGATGCGCCCAAGGTCTTTGAGTTTGAGATTGGCTATGCTAGCGCGCATCAAGTTTTGTGGCGATCGCGGATCGAACACCTCTTTGCTGTGCGCAGCAATGAACTGCTTGACGCGACGATCTTCTAGCGAGTGAAAGCTAATCACAGCCAACCGTCCTTTTGGGCTGAGGAGGTCAGGGGCGGCTTCGAGCGCTCGCTCAAGCTCGCCAAGCTCGTCGTTGATGAAAATCCTAAAAGCTTGAAAGGTACGCGTAGCGGGATGTTGTCCAGCCTCACGGCCATGGACCGTACTAGCCACGATCTTGGCAAGATCGGTGGTTCGCTCAAGGGGCGCTTTTTTTTCGCGAGCAGCAACAATCGCCGCTGAAATAAGCCTAGCATGCCGTTCTTCGCCGTAATCATGAATCACCTCCGCTATGCGTGCTTGCGATGCCGTGCCAAGCCACTCGGCTACGGACTGCCCATGGCTCGGATCCATGCGCATATCGAGTGGACCGTCCCGCATAAAACTGAAGCCCCGCGCTGCGTCGTCCACCTGTGGCGAACTGATACCCAGATCCATCAAGATGCCCGTGATCGAACCTGGCCGAATGTCGGTTTGATGTGCCATGGCGCTGAAAGCTATATGGCGTATGGAGAAACGCGGATCGGATGCGACCAAGGCTTGTGCATTGGCAACCGCCTCGTGGTCGCGGTCGAAGGCGATCAAGCGCCCCGATGGTGAAAGCTTGGAGAGCAAGAGGCGAGAGTGCCCGCCTCGTCCATACGTCGCATCGATGTACGTCCCGCTTGGGTCGGTAACAACAGCGTCGATGGAGTCGGTGAGGAGAACAGTGGTGTGTGTCCATTGCGTGTCCACCATGTCGTCCTAAAAGCTAAACCCCTTGACTTCGGGAGGCTGCGCTTTTTGTAGCGTGTCAGCTTCATGCGCCGCAAGTCGTGCGCTGTCCCAAAGTTCGAAATAAGTTTCCATGCCCACCAGCGTGGCGTCTTTGCTAATGCCCATGGCAGCGCGCAGTTCACTGGGTAGTAAGAGTCGGCCTGTGCCGTCCATTTCCACCTCGGTCGCGCTACCCAAATAAAAACGTTTCCATGCCAGTGCTTCGTTCGACCATGTCGCGATGCGGGCACTCACGGTTTGCCACTCTGGACTTGGGAATATCATCAAGCATCCGTCTTGGTGCTTGGTCACAGTGAGCAAGCCCTTGCAAGCGACGGCCAACGCATCGCGATGCTTGGTAGGCATCGAGAAACGACCCTTGGGGTCTAGCGTGAGCTGGGTTGCACCGTTGAACATGATTTACCACTTTTAAGGTTAAAAATACCGCGAAATCCCACTTTATCATGAAATTATGGTTTTTCAAACAGTTTTTGAATAAAAAGCTAATCAAATCAAAGGCTTACAGCATATTTCTCAATCT
>JANPAY010000523.1:0-1931 GCA_031430155.1 Comamonadaceae bacterium | reverse complement strand
CAAAGACTCCGATTTCATGTGGATCATTGACCCGCTAGACGGCACGACTAACTTCATCCACGGCTACCCCGTGTACTGCGTCAGCATTGGCCTGGCGGTGAAGGATAAGCATGGCAACCTGAAGATGGATCAAGCCGTGGTCTACGACCCCACACGCAACGATTTGTTTACCGCATCCAAAGGCCGCGGCGCATACATGAACGACCGCCGCATCCGCGTCTCCAAGCGCATTTTGCTCAGAGACTGCTTGCTGACCACAGGTTTGCCATTCCGCGCAGGCGATGACCCAAAACCAACACTAGCCATCTTGGGCGATGTGATGCAGCACTGCGTCGCTATCCGACGTGCAGGCGCAGCCGCACTAGATATGGCCTACGTGGCAGCAGGATTTTCGGACGGCTACTTCGAGACAGGCCTCTTCCCATGGGACGTAGCGGCAGGCTCGCTGCTCATCACAGAGGCGGGCGGCTTGGTGGGAAACTACTCGGGCGAAGCTAACTTTTTAGAAGCTAAAGAAGTGATTTGCGGTAATCCCAAGGTTTATGGGCAATTGGTGGGTGTGCTGGGTAAGTATTCGGCTTTCACGGCCAAGTAACAACTAGATAAGACGCTATGCAACACTATGCAACACTATGCAACGGTTTATGTTAAACTACAGCCCAAGCTGGGAGTCCTGAATTCTTTGCAGGGCGTTGAGCGATTGCCTCACTCGGCTTACCGATCACTTGAAAACTCGAATGGGCTGCTAGTTAATTTAGCGGCCCATTTTTATTTCTAGGAATAACGCATCGTGTTTTTGCTTTACGTCGATGAATCGGGCTCGGCTTTAGATCCAAACTCTAAATTCTTCGTATTGGCTGGGGTTGCTATCTTTGAACGAAGCACGCACTGGCTTGATCAGCACTTGACAAACATCGCAGCGCGGTTTGATGCTGCTCTTCCTGCATCTGTTGAGTTACACGCAAGCCCTATGCGAACGGGCCGTGAAGGGTGGGATGCTTTTCATCCGAATGACCGCGCACAAGCCTGCGCTGATATTTTGCATTTGCTGAGTGACCGTCAATCACGGATCAAAGTATTCGTATCCGTTGTAGAGAAAAGTTTACTACCAGCGCAAGATATCTTGCCACATGCATTTGAAAAACTGGCCGTCGCCTTTGACAACTATCTAATCGCGCGTCATAAGAACAAGAAAGATGCTCAGCGTGGTATTGCCATTTTTGATAATTCGACCTATGAGCAAAGCATCCAAGCGCTAACACGGGTGTTTAAACATCAAGGACATGCGGATGGATATCTAAGGAATTTTGCAGAAGTTCCTCTCTTCCTAGATTCAAGAGCCTCTCGACTAATTCAGCTAGCCGATAGCGTGGCGTACTGGATTTATCGGCGTTATGCAGCCTTAGATGATCGAGGCTATCGAATGATTGAGCCTCACATCCACGGATTCTCTGGCGGCAAACAAGGTGCATACGAATTACTTTCCGAGCAAACGCAAACCGAGCTCAATTGTTTGCAAACTCCAAGCCATCCCTTTCCCGCACCCACCGCCATAGGAGCCGTATTAGATGCGGTGCACAGGAGAGTTGCATGAGTGCATTACCAGATTTATCCCATCACACCCCCATGATGCAGCAGTATCTGCGCGTCAAGTTGGAGTTCCCCGAGACGCTGGTGTTCTACCGTATGGGGGATTTTTACGAGCTGTTTTTTGATGATGCCAAGCGTGCGGCGCGACTCTTGGACATCACGCTCACGCAGCGTGGTTCGTCCGCTGGCGAGCCTATCGCCATGGCTGGCGTGCCTTTCCATGCGGTTGAGGGTTATCTTGCCAAGTTGATTCGAGCGGGTGAGTCGGTCGCCATTTGCGAGCAAATGACCGCGCCCACTGGCAAAGGCATCGTCGAGCGCAAGGTGATTCGGGTGGTGAC
>JANPAY010000522.1:0-1620 GCA_031430155.1 Comamonadaceae bacterium | reverse complement strand
CGTCGGCGTCTTTGAACCTAGCGACTAAATCGTCCAAGTTGCGGGCGGTGTCGTTGTAAATCGTGACGCTGTGTCCCGCTAGTTTTTGATAGCAGTCAAGTGTTGTCACGCAGTTTTGATAGTCATCAGGAATTACGATATTCATAGGCCGTATTTTGACCGATGAATTTCTCGCTAACCTCGGAAATCAATTGTTCTGAGCAGTTTGGCTGTTTCTTGTTGAAGTCGATTCATTGGACCCGAAGTGGGAATTGCGAGCACCAGCGTGTCCCACATGGCGGGCGGACCAATCACGGCATAGTTGATTTTTGTTTTTGCCGCACCGCTAAGCGTAATGGCACTTTCTGGAAGGATCGAGCAGCCCACGCCGTGCGCCACCAATTGCAGCGCACTGTGGACTGCGCCGACTTCTGCAATCACATTCAAGACGATTTTTCTTGGCAATAAAACGGCATCGACCAAGCTGCGAATGGGGTTGGGTGCACCCGGGAGGATCATGGGGAATTGCGTCAAATCCGCGAGACTCACTTGACGTTTGAGTGGGCATGATTTTGGCGCTACCAGCATTAACTGCTCACGCATCAAAGGTTCGTAAGACAACATGGGCGTTGGGGCTGGGTCGAAGAGTAAGCCGATATCGATTCGGCCTCCGATTAATCCTTCGCGCAAGGAGAGGCTGAGTCCTTCTACTACCGAAATCATGGCTCTGGGCAATTGCTTGCGAAAGGCCGCAATCAAAGAGACGCACAGGCTTTGCGCGACGCGGTTTGGTAGTCCGACAACGATTTTCCCTGTGGGTTCGGTGCTCATTTCTTTGATTTGAAATTTTGCCTGTGCGGCTGAGTCAATCATGACCCGTGCGTGACCGAGTAGTGCTAATCCCGCTTCGGTTGCTGTCACGCCTCGGCCTGTTCGCTCCAGCAGTCGTTGCCCCAGCTCTTGTTCCAAAAGCGCAATTTGACGGCTTACACTGGGCTGAGCTAGATTTAAGGCGATAGCAGCTCGGCTAAAGCTGCCTTTTTCAACGACCGAGACGTAGTATTCGAGTTGTTTTAAATCCATAGATAAAAAGCATAGCTGATATAGATTCTATGCAGTTTACATGAGAGGAGAAGTGAGTGACACTTCCTCCTATGAACTTCAACCTCACCCCTGACCAAGTCGCCTTTGCGGATAGCGTGGACAGGCTCGCCTGCACTGAGCTTGCACCTAGCGCTTTAGCGCGCGCTCACAGCAACGAGTATCCGTGGGATGTTGCCAAGCTATTCGCCGAAAACGGCTTGCTGGGCATCACGATGAGTGAAGCTGATGGTGGGCAAGGTGGCACGCTCATGGATGCGGTGATTGCGATTCAAACCATTGCCAAACACTGTCCCAAAAGTGCTGATATCGTGCAAGCTGGCAACTTTGGTCCGATACGCACGTTTGCCGAATATGCGAGTCCAAGACTCAAAGAAAAATACCTGACGGACTTACTTGCAGGCCGCACCCTGATTGGGCTTGGCATGAGTGAGCCAGGGGCAGGATCGGCCGCCACCGAGCTTGCGACGACGGCTACCAAAGTTGAGGGAGGGTACCGTATCAACGGCACCAAGGTGTTCTCAACCCACAGCCCCACGG
>JANPAY010000521.1:0-5289 GCA_031430155.1 Comamonadaceae bacterium | reverse complement strand
CGCGCAGTAATCTTGTCAAACCAAGTTTTAAGCGCTGGGTAGTCCGCCCAATCAATGCCTTGCTTTTGCCATGAATTCACCCACGGAAAAATGGCAATATCAGCGATAGAGTACGCTTTGCCACCCATGAATGGAGACGTTTGCAAACGCTTGTCCATCACGCTGTAGAGCCGTTTGGCCTCAACCGTATAGCGATTGATAGCGTACGGAACCTGCTCGGGTGCGAACATGCGAAAGTGATGAGCTTGACCCAGCATCGGGCCTACACCGCCCATTTGGAACATCAGCCACTCCAGCACTTCAAATTTGGCGCGCGCACTTTTAGGTAAAAACTTTCCCGTTTTGCTTGCTAGATACAACAAAATCGCCCCCGACTCCATGAGATGAATGGGTTTCCCATCTGGACCACTCGGATCGACCAAAGCTGGGATTTTGTTGTTTGGGCTAATTTTTAAAAACTCGGGCGTAAATTGATCGCCTTTGCCAATGTTGATTGGGTGCGCCTGCCAGTCACGACCTAATTTGAAGCCGCATTCCTCCAACATGATATGGATTTTGTGTCCGTTGGGGGTTGGCCAAGAGTAAACGTCGATCATGAAGCGCTCCAATAAAAATCTAATTTTGTGTCACTAACTTTGCAGTGCCGCCAGCAAATCGGTCTCAAGTGACAAGATGGCTTTCGGTTTTTGAAAGACGGCGCCATTCACCACAAAACTATCCTCAACGCGCTCGCCCAGCGTTGTGATTTTGGCGAGCTGTAAATTCACTTCGTGCTGCGCAAGTACGCGTGCAATAGCGTATAGCAAGCCGACTCGGTCGCTTGCGGCCAGACTCAAAATCCAGCGTTGACCTTTTTCGTCGGGATGCAATTCCACACGCGGCTGGATGGGGAAGCTCTTGACGCGTCTTGATTGACGTGCCTTTGGCGCATTGGCGAGCGGCGCAAGTAGCGTTAAATCTAACGTCAATCCAGCTTCAATTTGCAGGATGAGTTCATTGTTTTGATCGGCATCCAGTCCGACGGCAGTCACTTGGAAGCTATCGAGTGCATGTCCGCTATTCGTGGTGTGGATTTTGGCATCCCAAATGCTGAAGTTGTGTCGCTCAAAATAGCCGCAAATGCGGGCAAAAAGATCAGGTATGTCGGGTGTGTAAATCAACACCTGTAAGCCTTCGCCAATAGGCGAGAGTCGAGCACGAACGATAGGCGTTGTGCTACCGACATGTGGCATCAAGAGCCTCGTGTGCCACGCCACATCGGACGCTGCTTGGCGCATAAAGTAGCTCACGTCCAGCGTTTTCCAAAGCGGCTGTGCCGACGCAGCCTGCAAATCATATAAGGCCAATGCCTCGCAGGCCTTGCGCTGTGTGCCCTCCACAAGCGATGCCGCGTCGGGGGCACGTCCACCAAGAACGCGCGTGGTGTAGCGGTACAAATCCTCTAGCAGTTTGGCTTTCCAAGCATTCCACACCTTCGGTGAGGTGCCCCTGATGTCGGCAACGGTCAGTAAATACAGCGCCGTTAAATAACGCTGGCTACCGACGCGTCTGGCAAACGCTGCAATCACATCGGGGTCAGACAGATCTTGCTTTTGCGCGATTTGACTCATCGTGAGATGCTCTTTGACCAAGAAGGCGATCAAGTTGGCATCTTGTAGTGCCACGCCATGCTGTTTGCAAAACAAATGCGCTTCGGCGATGCCTAGTTCGGAGTGATCGCCGCCACGGCCTTTGGCGATGTCGTGAAACAGCGCGGCGATGTATAAAATCCAAGGCTTGTCCCAACCACCCGCTAGCTGCGAGCAAAACGGATACTCGTGCGCGTGGTCGGCAATGAAGAAGCGGCGCACATTTCTGAGCACCATTAAGATGTGCTGATCGACGGTATAGACATGGAACAAGTCGTGCTGCATTTGTCCCACGATGCGGCGAAACACCCACAGATAGCGGCCTAGCACGGAGGTTTGGTTGAGCAAACGCATCGTGTGCGTCAGCCCATCATCCGTTTGCATGATGGACAAAAACGTGGTGCGATTGACGGGGTCACGCCTAAAGGCGGCGTTCATCAAGCCACGCGCCGCGTAGAGGGCGCGGAGTGTGCGCGCTGAAAGACCATTCACGCCAGCCGTTTTTTGAAACACCAAAAAAGTTTGCAAAATTGCTTCTGGTTTGCGCTGATAAAGGTCATCACTGGCAAGATCTAATAAGCCGTTTTTGTCAAAAAAATCAGGTGTCAACTCAATGGGCAGGGCCGCATTTGGACTCAGTCGCGCGTCCATGTTGAGTAGCAAAATTTGATTGAGTTGCACAACCGCCTTGGCCGCCCAGTAGTAGTCATGCATCAGCGCTTCACTGTTTTTGTGTGAGGATTCAAATTCGAATCCCATGCTCTGTGCCACTTGCGTTTGCAAATCAAAAACCAATCTGTCCTCGCGCCTCTTAGCGATGATGTGCAAACGTGTACGGATGTTGGATAGCACGGCCTCGTTACGGCGTAATTGCTTGGCTTCAAAAGGTGTGGCAAGCCCATTTGCCGCCAGCTCATCCCATGTGCCACCATATCCAGCGGCTTTTGCCAGCCACAAAATGATGTGCAGATCGCGCAGGCCACCAGGGGACTCTTTGCAATTCGGCTCTAAGGCGTAGGGGGTATCTTCGAACTTGTTATAGCGCTGAGCCATTTCTAAGCGCTTGGCCGTCGCAAAGGCTTTTGGGTTAAGGGCTTCAAAGAAGGTGCTTTTGAAAGCCTCATATAGCTTGGCTTGCAGGCTACCTGCCTTGTTGGGCAATACGCAGCGCGACTCCAAAAGTGCAGTCTGTATGGTGATGTCTTTTTTTGCTTCTGCAATGCACTCGTCTAAACGGCGCACCGACGAGCCAATTTCTAGCCCGGCATCCCAGCACAGCCCGACAAAAGATTCGATTTTTGCTTGCAACTCCGCATCGTTTTGCGGATTAGCGCTATTGGGTAGTAGCACCAAAACATCAACATCAGAGTATGGGAATAACTCGCCGCGGCCATAACCACCCACGGCGACCAAACAAAATTGCTCCGATGCCGCCAAGCCCGATTTCGCCCAAATATGTGCTAGCGTTTGATCCGTTAATTTGGACAACTCCCGCAGCAGTTTTTGAGTCGTCACTTGCTCGTGTTTAGCGAGCAGAATTTGCTTCTCTTGGCGGTAAGTCATCAAGAGCGCTTGATTAAGTTTTTGTGGACGTGATGAATGCAGGCAGCGGTGGATAGCCTTCAGACAAGGTCAACACCTCAAAGCCCGTCTGGGTCACCAGCACCGTGTGCTCCCACTGTGCCGATAGAGAGCGGTCTTTAGTGACTACGCCCCAGCCGTCAGGCAAGCTCTTGGTTTCTTTGCGTCCCGCGTTAATCATGGGCTCAACGGTAATCGTCATACCTGGCACCAAAATTGTTTTTGCTTCGGGGCTAGCGAAATGCAAAATTTGTGGCTCTTCATGGAAGTTGCGTCCAATGCCGTGCCCACAGTAGTCACGCACCACCGAGCAGCCCTGCGCTTCGGTAAATTTTTGAATCGCTCGGCCAATTTCAATGATCGACACATTCGGGCCAATTTTTGAAATGCCATGCCACATGGCCTCAAAAGTCAAAGCGCACAGGCGCTTGGCGGCAATGGAGGCCTCGCCAATCACGAACATGCGGCTCGTGTCGCCAATCCAACCGTCTTTGGTGGTCACGCCCACGTCGATATTGATGATGTCGCCTTTGCGCAGCGGCTTATCGTTCGGGATGCCGTGGCACACCATGTTGTTGACCGAAGTGCAAATGGATTTAGGGTAAGGGTTGTCGCCACTGGGGTCGTAATTGAGTGGCGCGGGCGTTGATTTGAGATCGCTCGTGATGAAGTCGAAAGCCAATTTGTCGAGCTGGTTGGTCGTCTTGCCCTCTTTAACAAAAGGGGTGAGGTAATCTAACAGCAGGGAGGCGGCGCGTCCTGCAACGCGCATGCCTTCGGCTTCAGCGGCATTTTTAATGGTGATGGTCATAAGCGGAGGATTATAAATTTAGCCCTTACGCTGCCGTCACCAACCTCGTACCAGCCAACCGGTCGTGGACAAATTGTTTGGAAGGGTGCAACCACGCTAGTAGGATGTAGAGCGCTATCCAACCAACTAGTGCACCATAGAGCCGTTGGTTATTCAGTTCTGTGAACGCCAGTGCAACGAGAGGCGGTGCAAACCAGAGCCAAGATAGCAGATATCGTACCGAGGCAAGCCTTATGGATATTGGCTTTCCAGCCGTGTCAGTTATTTTGATGTGCCAAGTTTTCATGGCAAGCGTTTGGCCTTTCGACCAAAAAAAGCTGAAATAAATACCCATCATGACAAACAAAATATAGCTCAATGCCACATGATGTGTGAGTGCGTTTTTGCTATTGGTTGCAAGGCTGAATATGAGACCCGTGATGGCGCACACGGCAAAGAGGAGTAGCCCTTCATATACCCAAGCGGCCATGCGTTTCAACAAACCAGCGGGGGTCATTTCTCGGTAGGTGCTAGCGTCGCAGCCGGAACGCGAACGGAGGGCGATTGACCGGACAAGACTTTGTTTTGCGGCTTCGCAGCAAGCGCGGCGCTATTGGGTGTATTGGCTTTTGCTTTGGCCTGCAATTGGGTTTTTTCGTATGGGCTTAGCGCTTGGTAGGCTTCCCACTGTTTTTGTTTCTCTTCAGGACTCAGTGTCTTAGCCGCAGAAAAGTTAAGCCGAGCTTGTGCACGTTGTTCAGGAGATAACCGAACCCAATCCGTCATCCGAGTGTGCAATTTGGCTTGATCGTCCGTGCTCAGTTTGCTGTAATTTTTGGACACTTCCAGCCACTTGCGTTTTTGTGGTTCGCTCATTTTTAGCCACTCCGTTTGCAACGGCGCAAGTGCTGCTTGCTGCGCAGGTTTGAGCTCGCTCCACAGGGGTTTAGTGGCCTTAGACAACTTGACGGCTTTAGACGGTGAAGCTTTGGCAGGGGCGGAGGCCATAGCGGCGGGGGTAGTCTGTGCTTGCGCGAGGGCGGAACCCAAGCCCCCAATGCCAGCGAAGACAATGGAGGCGGCTAGATAAGAAAAGAGTCGAGCTGACAGCGCCATCGATTAGCGCTCCGTTTGCAACTTGAGGAACTGTCCAAAACCTTGGTCAGCGTAGGCTGCTGGAGGTAGATCATCGATGAGGAGGGCAGCGTCTTCGTCGGCGATTTCTTTCGCACGGTAGTCGTTTTGTAATTGGCTGATTGCAACTAAACCAATCACTAAGGCAACCAATGG
>JANPAY010000520.1:0-5508 GCA_031430155.1 Comamonadaceae bacterium | reverse complement strand
TGGGATGGAGGGCGAGATGCTGGCGCATGGCAACGTATTGATCCCACAGCCGTTGTCGCGCCTGCGCGCATCCAAAACGCCGAGAGCTTTAACCAAGCGCCGCAGCAGCTTGCTAGCCAAGGTCGCGGCGTGTGGTCATCGTCCTTGCTGGCGCCTGTGTTTAAAGGTTTTTGGCGAGCACGGCAAAGCTGGGAGGCGACCAATCACGCATGGGAAGCATGGTTTGCAGGCTATAACCAAGCCGCGCAAATGAGTTGGCTCAAGCGCCTCGGGATTGACGATCCCAGTTGGAAAGACTTGGTGCAACTGCTGGATGCGGTGCTGCTGATCTTGCTCATGCTGGGCGTAGCAATTTATGCTTGGCGCGGATCAGGCAAGCAAGATCCGTGGCTGGTACTCGTAGAGGCCATACGGGATAAGGCTTTACGGCAAGGTGTGCAGATTCCTGAGAACGCCACGCCTCGCGAAATAGCATCAAGGTTCCCACAGCATAAACAGTGGTTGATGGATTTGGAATCAGCGCGCTACGCGTCACCCACAGCGCAAAAAGCTGATCTAGGTACACTTAAGCGGCAACTCAAAGAAATCTTTACAACTAAATCGTGACACGCTTTTTTATCTACCTTCTCGCTATGTTTTTTGCCGCAAGCCTGCTGCAAATGCCAGCAAACGCAGCTTCCAAAAAAGCTAAACATGCAAAGTCTGCGACTAGTCATGTGGCGAGTTACGCCAAAAATGCAGATGCCATGCAATTGGCCGACTCGATTGCTGTGCAGGAAAACCTAGACCCTGTGTGGGTTCGTGCCCAAATTGGTCAAGCGAAGTTTTTACCTCGAGTCGTCAAGTTGATGCAGCCTGGACCTGTTGGAGGGAAGAAAAATTGGGCGCTTTATCGGTCTAGGTTTGTGACTCCTGTACACATCAATGCAGGTCTAGCCTTTTGGCAAGCCAATAAAGAAGCGCTGCAAAGAGCCGAGACTGAATATGGAGTCCCGCCCAGCATCGTGCTGGGTATCTTGGGTGTCGAGACGATTTATGGGCGCAACACGGGTAGCTTTCGCGTGCTGGATGCGTTGGCCACGTTATCGTTTGACTATCCAACGGAACACCCGAGGCGTGATGCCCGCGTCGCCTACTTTCGCGGTGAGCTCGCGCAGCTGTTGGTGCTTGCCAAACAAATGAACCGCGAACCCACCAGCTACAAGGGCAGCTATGCAGGTGCAATGGGCTGGCCGCAGTTTATGCCCAGCTCGTGGCGCAAACATGCCGTCGATTTTGATGGCGATGGCAAAATTGATTTGTGGCAGTCACAAAGCGATATGGTGGGCTCCATTGCCAACTATTTCAAGGCTTATGGCTACAAGACCAACGTCGCAAGTCGTGCTGGCTTGGCCTTTCAGCAAGCGGTGGTCGAGCTAGAGAATGGCGAAGATGTATCGACGCAATATCCTGCCGATGACAATTTCTTTGTGATTACCAAATACAACAGTAGCTATTACTATGCGGCGGCGGTGCTGGACTTAGGTGCTGCGATTGAAGACAAAATAAAAAATGAACAAATTAAAAATTAAGGCGGTTATCTTTGATTGTGATGGCACGCTGGTCGATAGCGAGGTGTTAGGTGCTAAAGCCATGTATGAAGTCGCAAGCAAGTACGGCTGCAACATGGGTTTTGATGCCTTCGTCCACAGCTATACAGGGCGAAATATGGCGCTCAATATCGAGACAATCAACAGCTTTAGCGAAACGCCTATGCCCGAAGAGTTTGCGACTGAAGTGCGTGCTGCGATGGCAGTCAAATTCGACCAAGAACTCAAAGAGATTGAAGGCGCAAAGGCGATGCTGATGCATCTGAAGGAGCGCGGCATCCCCGTAGCTATTGCCACCAATGGCCCGCGGATCAAAGCCGAGCACACGCTGGGACTCACGGGCTTGCTGCCGTTTTTTCAAAACCCCGATAGTTTGTTTAGCGCTTACGACCACCACACATTTAAGCCAGATCCCAAACTATTTTTGCTGGCCGCAGAGTTTTTGGGCATCGCCCCCGAACACTGCGCCGCTGTGGAAGACAGCTTGAGTGGTCTCAAAGCTGCTGTGAGTGCAGGCATGCAGGCGTTCTCGTTGGTTGATTTAGATTCGCTTACAGAGAGGCTATCACCAGCCCCTATTTATTTGGCACATCTCGCAGATTTAGAGTTGCATTTGTGAAAAATGGCACTCCCAATGTGGTCATTATTGGCGGTGGTCCTGCGGGTTTGATGGCCGCAGAGGTCTTATCCAGCAAGGGTTTGCAGGTTGATCTTTATGACGCGATGCCATCCGTGGGGCGCAAGTTTTTGCTGGCAGGCAAGGGCGGTTTGAATCTGACGCACAGTGAATCCATCCATCAATTTTTCACCCGATACGGCAAAAGCCAATCGCAGATTCAGCCGCTGCTGGAGTCATTTGGTGCAGAGCAAATACGCGAGTGGGCAAGGGGACTCGGAGTTGAAACGTTTGTGGGCACGTCGGGACGGATCTTTCCCAAAGACATGAAGGCGGCGCCGTTGTTACGAGCATGGTTGCATCGACTGCGTGCCTCAGGTGTGCGCTTTCATATGCGCCATAAATGGACGGGCTGGAATGCTGGGGGTGAACTCACGTTTGATGCCCCAGAAGGTACAGCCAGTGTGGCCTACACCAGTGTTATTTTGGCGCTGGGTGGCGCAAGTTGGAAGCGTCTTGGGTCAGATGGCGCTTGGGCTGGATTGCTGGCGGCACGCGGTGTTGATGTTGCGCCGCTTGTGCCATCGAACTGCGGATTTGATGTGGCACCTGCGTGGAGCGAGCATTTCAAATCACGTTTTGCTGGGCAGCCGCTCAAAACGGTCGCCATTAACGAACGAAGGGGCGAATTCGTTATCACCGAAACGGGTCTAGAGGGCAGTTTGATTTATGCCGTGTCCAGCCAACTGCGTGATGAAATTGCAGCGAACGGTAACGCCACATTCCTCCTCGACTTATTGCCTGATTTATCTGAAGAACGAGTGCTGCGCGAAATTCAGCATCCACGTGGCTCGAAGTCCTTATCCAGTCATCTCAAAAGCCGCCTTGGTCTAGAAGGTGTGAAGATGGGGCTTTTATACGAGCTATTGCCCAAAGACCATATGCACAGCGCCTTGCAGCTGGCAACGGCCTGCAAAGCGCTCCCCATAAGACTTGGGAGGACGCGTCCTATTGACGAAGCCATTAGTTCAGCTGGCGGCGTGCGCTTTGAAGCGATGACGACAGGACTGATGTTGAAGCAGATGCAAGGCGTGTTTTGTGCAGGCGAGATGCTGGATTGGGAAGCCCCAACGGGTGGTTATTTGCTGACGGCATGTCTCGCCAGCGGTAAGCGTGCAGCAGAGGGTGTCTTGATGCACTTGAAAAAGTAGGAATAGCCCCTATTTGATAAGGGTCATTCCCGCAAAGGTGGGAATCCATGTTGATTACAGGGAGCTTCTATGCGTATCGACAAACTCACGACTAAATTTCAAGAATCATTGGCGGATGCGCAAAGCCTCGCCAATGGCAACGACCACGCGTACATCGAGCCTGCGCATCTGCTGGTGGCGATGCTGCGCCAAACGGATGGGCCGCAAAGCTTGCTTGAGCGTGCGGGTGTCAATGTTGCAGCGCTTATCACAGCCTCTGAATCCGCTATCGGCAAACTGCCCAGCGTTTCGGGTGGTGAGCAGGTGCAACCGAGCCGCGATTTGTCTGCGCTCTTACAAGCCGCAGAGAAGGAATCCATCAAACGCGGCGACGATTTTGTGGCGAGCGAGATGTTTTTACTGGCACTTTGTGACAGCAAGATTGATTTTGCCCAGGCCTTGCGCAGCAAGGGTTTGACGCGTAAAAGCTTAGATGCGGCAATCGCGGCAGTGCGCGGAGGAGAAGGCGTAAAAAGCGCAGATGCTGAAGGCCAGCGTGAGAGTTTAAAAAAATATTGCATCGACTTGACCGAGCGTGCACGCCTTGGCAAGCTCGACCCCGTGATTGGCCGTGACGACGAAATCCGCCGCACGATTCAAATTTTGCAGCGCCGTACCAAGAACAATCCTGTGCTGATTGGCGAGCCTGGCGTGGGTAAGACTGCCATTGTGGAAGGCCTCGCGCAGCGCATTGTGGCAGGCGAAGTGCCTGATTCACTCAAAGGCAAACGTGTGCTGTCGCTCGACATGGCGGCGCTTTTGGCGGGTGCCAAGTTTCGCGGTGAGTTTGAAGAGCGTCTCAAATCCGTGCTGAATGAATTGGCGAAGGACGAAGGCCAAACCATTGTGTTCATTGACGAGCTGCATACCATGGTGGGTGCGGGTAAGGCCGAAGGCGCGATGGATGCGGGCAATATGCTCAAGCCCGCGCTGGCGCGTGGCGAGCTGCACTGCGTGGGCGCGACGACGCTGTCGGAGTACCGGAAATACATTGAAAAGGACGCGGCACTAGAGCGGCGTTTTCAAAAGATTTTGGTGGAAGAGCCCAGCGTGGAGGCAACTATCGCGATTCTTAGAGGTCTTCAAGAAAAGTACGAAGTGCACCACGGCGTGGAGATTACCGATCCTGCCATCGTGGCAGCGGCGGAACTCTCGCATCGCTACATCACCGATCGTTTCTTGCCCGATAAAGCGATTGATTTGATTGACGAAGCGGCAGCCAAAATCAAAATTGAAATTGACTCCAAGCCCGAGGTGATGGATAAGCTCGACAGGCGTTTGATTCAGCTCAAAATTGAGCGTGAAGCTGTCCGCCGTGAGAAGGATGATTCGTCAAAAAAACGTTTTGAATTGATCGAAGAAGAGATCATTACGCTTCAAAAAGAGATCGCCGATTACGATGAAATTTGGCAAGCTGAAAAAGCGCAAGCGCAGGGCGGTGCGCAGGTGAAAGAAAGCATCGACAAGATCAAATTTCAAATTGAAGAGTTCACGCGAAAAGGTGATTTCAACAAGGTGGCGGAGCTTCAATATGGCAAACTGCCTGAGCTAGAAAAGCAATGGAAAGCTGCACAAGATAAAGAATCCAAAGCGAAAAAGAGTGGTACGGCAAGTAAACCACGACTCTTGCGCACGCAAGTGGGTGCAGAAGAAATTGCCGAAGTCGTGAGCCGCGCGACGGGTATTCCTGTCTCAAAAATGCTGCAAGGCGAGCGCGAAAAACTTTTGCACATGGAGACTAAATTGCACGAGCGTGTTGTTGGTCAAGACGAGGCGATTGCAGCGGTGGCAAACGCGATTCGGCGCTCACGTTCAGGTTTGTCTGATCCGAACAAGCCTACAGGCTCGTTCCTGTTTTTAGGCCCTACAGGTGTGGGTAAAACGGAACTTTGCAAAACGCTGGCAAGCTTTATGTTTGATAGCCCCGATCACCTCATTCGCATCGACATGAGCGAGTTTATGGAGAAGCACTCGGTGAGCCGCATGATTGGTGCGCCCCCGGGCTATGTGGGCTACGACGAAGGTGGTTACCTCACGGAAGCCGTGCGCCGTA
>JANPAY010000519.1:0-7329 GCA_031430155.1 Comamonadaceae bacterium | reverse complement strand
TAAGCCAGAGCTTCCGTTTTGGGCAACAGCGCTAACGTCCAGCGTCCCGTTGTTGCTAAGTACCACGCCGCTATCGCCACCATCTAGCGTAATCACGCCGTTGTGACTTGAAAGGTTGCGAGCGCGGATGACACCTTCGTTATTGACCACCGTGTCGAGGAGCATGTCTTTGCCACGAGCCGTGAGATAGACCTGTCCATCGTCCGCAACGATCAGCCCTTTGTTTTCCACCAGTGCATTGGCCACGTTGCCCGTTACTTGAGTACTCAATAACTGGCCATGGCTTAACGACAAGCTGAGCGTTTGAGCCGCCGCCATCACGATCTTGCCGCCTACGACCTCTATCGTGCCTTCGTTGCTCACACGGTCTGCATGCATGATGACGTAGCCGCCACCTGAACCCGAGCTATTGCCAACGGCCTTTAGTGTGCCTTGGTTAATGATGCCTGCGGTCGATACGCCTTTCAATGTGTAATCACCAAGCCCAAGCTGCGCATCAGTAATATTTTTAGTGGAGGCCGCCAAAGCGCCCACCTGCACTTGAGCGTCTTTGCTAAACAACACACCATTTGGATTTAGCAAAAAGACCTGGCCATTCGATTGCAAGCTGCCATAAATTTCTGAGCGGCTATTACCAATGACGCGATTCACAGCAATAGAAGCGCTGCTTGGTTGATTAAAAATCACACTGTTGCTTGCACCAATAGAAAACGAATTCCAATTGGCACCTAAGACGTTTGTCGTTTGGGTGATCGTCATCGTATTGCCACTTGTGGCAATACTGCCTGCACCATACGTGACGACACCACCCGTAGGCAGCACTTGCCCATAAGCGATACCCGTGCCAAACAAGCTCAGAGCAGCTAGGGCAAACGCTCGCCCAAATTTTGGCGCAGACGTGTGGTTTGCCGAGCCTTCCCCAGACGCAGATGTGCCTTTCGAAGTCACTGTTTCAGCAACAGCAACTAAAGCAGCAAATTTTTTGCTAAATATATGGCGATAGCAATTCTTATTCATTAACTTATAGGTACTATTTTTGGATATAGTTAATACTTAAGAAGCAATTGTATACATTTTTCCTCATAAAAAACGATAAGCCATCAATCCAAGCGTTCCAGTTAAAAGGGCGGGTACGAGGCGGCGCGTTGGTTTTGAGACCATCACCCAGACGCTAAGGATGCAGATCACGATTCGCACATAAAGCGGCACCGTCGCCAGCAAGCCCACAGGCATGGCGATTAAACGAATCGTCAGCGCAGCCACCATGGCATACGTAACGGCTGATAGCCATCTAAAGATTTCGCTCTCTTGATTAATGTGCCCCGCTAGCTTGACACCGATGGCTCGGCATAAATAAGTGCCAATACAAGCCGCGATGAGCGCAGTCCATAACCCCAAATCTGATGTACCAAAGTTTGTCATGGCGCTACTTTCCGCAGAAACTGGCGATCAATGACATAAGCGCATGTACCAGCGACCAACCCCGTGGCCAGTAAACTGCTGTCTTTGTCTAGCAGATAAAAAAGCGGTCCCAAGCAACCCCCCAGCACAATTGCAATCCGATTCGCCCAAGGTTTCACATCCGCAAACGTGAGTAGAAAAAACAGCGGATTAATAAACACCAAAGCCAGTGTGATGGTAGGCGGCACAACGCCCGCCAAGGCATAGCCAATAAGGGTTGCAGGCATAGCAATGAGCCAGCAGGGCAGGCCCAATCCTAAAAAATATCGCAACCGGTACTTTGGATCAATAGATGGGAAGTCACGCATAGAGACCGCCCAGGCAGTCATTGCCAACAGATGCACGTGCGCATAGAGCTTTTTACTTTTATCGCTTGGTGCAAGCTGCGGAAACAGCGTCACCGTCATGGTGATAAATCGACTGGAGGTGAGCGTGACCGCTAATGTGATGGCCACAAACGACGAGCCGTTCATCAACATCTCCAGCATCACCACCTGACCGGGCAGGGCGAACATGAGCAAACTGCTAAGTCCCAACACCCAAGCACTGACGCCACTGGTGTGTCCCATAGCGCCAAAGCCAATCATGCCCGCAAATAGCACCCACAGTGGCGCACCTAGGGCTTGCTTAAAACCACTCCAAAACGCCTCATTTTGATTTGAAAAATGACGCGGCATCTACGAAACCATGCCCAGTGTACGCATCCAGCTAGCTAGTGCCTGTTCGTTTTCGTTGCCTTTTCCATACATCGCGTGCATCTTGGCATGGGATTCTGGGCGATGCTGATTGAGCTTTAGCTTGCAATCGAGCTGCGTGATCATGAGTTCAAAGCCCACAATGCCAGAGAGCATCTTGTGCTGATACCCCGTACCCAAATCGATCCATTGTTGCTTGTACGCTGGTTCATGGTCACCAATGAGCTTTTTGAGCAGTCGATCTTTGGACAACGGGTCATCAATTAACTTTGCGGTCACTCGTGCGTGAACGGTCAAATAATTCCAAGATGGCACACGCGCCACATCAGGGTAAATCTGCGGCGACAAATACCCGTAAGGGCCCATAAACGTTACTAACGCCTCAGGGCGCGCCGCTAGATATTTCCAGTGTGGATTCGGCTTGGCGACGTGCCCAAGCAAAACCCACGCTTCACCGCGCTGCTCTACATGTAGCGGCAGATGTGTCACAGAAGGAAAGCCTTCGTCATCATTGCTAATAAGCGATGCAAACGGGTAGTCACGCATCAAAGTGATGGCGTGGTTAGGGTCTTTCGCAGCGAACTGCGCGGGTTGATACATGCCAGTTTGAGGAACTACTTATTTTTCGATGGCGAGTAATTCGATATCAAACGTCAGCGTGGCGTTGGCAGGAATCACGCCAGGCACGCCGCGCGCGCCATAAGCCGTCTCGGGAGGGCAGATCAGTGTGGCCTTGCCGCCCACCTTCATTTTTTGCACGCCCTGTGTCCATGCGGGAATCACGCCGCGCAGCGGAAACGAAATGGGTGCGTTGCGTTTGTATGAGCTGTCGAACTCGGTGCCGTTCTCCAGCGTGCCGCGGTAATGCACTTTCACGGTGTCAGCGGCTGTGGGGTTTGCGCCAGTACCGATTTGCGTATGAATAATCTTCACGCCCGATGGCAAAGTTTCAGTGGTGTTTGCGGCGGCTGCGTCGGTCATAAAAGCTCCAAGAGGTAAAAAAGAAAGAAGGGTTGCTAAAAAAGATTGGCGATTCATAAAAGTTACGAATGAAATTGAACGGGAATACGTCAGCTTCTAATTGTACGAACTATGTACAAACCAAAGACTAGGCAGTGCGATACCAATAGCGCGACAAACCAAACGCCAGCCCCAGCATCGCAAGCGCAGCAGCGATAAATAAGGCGCTAATTTCAGTTTCACGCTGCTCCAGCACAAACTTGCTCGACAAGTGTTGGTAGATTTTTTTAAGATCTGCCGCGTTGGTCGCTCTAAAAAATTCGGCTTCGGTAATTTTGGCAATCTTTTGCAAACTCTCTTCGTCAACTTGCGTCCAAAACGACGAGAAAGACTGTCCAGGAATAGTGCCATTGGGCGTACCAAACGCGACGGTATAGACCCGAACCCCTTTGCTAGCGGCTAATTTGGCAGCCTCAATGGGGTCAGCGCCCGTAGTCCGCCTACCATCCGACAGCAGCACGATGGCGCCGGCTGTGTACGAACCCGCAGGCTGCACATTGCTGGTGTCTGGTTTAGGCTCTTTAGGTTTATCCAGTGACCGCCCAGTACCAGCTTGCTCTCCCCAACCCGAAAACTCTGAGCCGTAGAGCACGGTTTCTAAATTCACTTTGACATCAGGCATCAAGGTATTGAGTGCGACAAGTAAGCCACTACCCGTTGCCGTGCCGCGTTGCAAGCTAAAGCCATCAATAGCAGCGGTGAGCAGCTCTTTATTTTGCGTCACCGCTTGCACCAATTGCGCATTAGCAGCAAAGCTCACAACGCCGACACGCACGTTCTCAGGCAGCTCGCTAATAAAAGCCTTGGCCGCCGTTTGCGCCGCCACAATGCGAGACGGTTGCACGTCTTCGGCCAACATGCTGCGTGAGACATCCATCGCCAGCATCAAAGTCATGTAGTCCGCAGGCAACGAGACACGTGCCACAGGCCTTGAAGCCGCAAAAAGAACTAAGGACAACGCAAGCGCTAACAATGCAGGCGGAACATGCCTGCGCCACATCGAGGTTTTGCGCATCGCAGGCTTAATGAGCGCCAAACTAGAGTAGATGACCACGGTACGCTGCTTGCGGCGCTGCGCCCAGATATAGCCCCAGACCATGAGTGGAATGAAGAGTAACGACCACAGAGCAAGAGGCCAAAGAAACTGCATAAGAAAAATGATATGTGATGGTGACACTCTAGCACTCTTTGCCTAAAAGCTATGCTAATGTGTCGCCATGCAGCGTCTCAAACATTTTGTCGCTAACCTTAGCCAAGTATGGTGGATCGGGCTGTCCATAGCGGGTACGGCTCTGCTGCTGTGGTCGACCGTGACACTGTGGCACCAACCCATTGCTCGGCCACTGACCCAAGCTGATATCGATGCTGCGGTTTTGCACACCTTGATCAACAAAGATTTGCCTTCGCGCAGCGCACGTGCCGCTGCCATCATTGCACCGTCGGTCGTACATGTTCGCACCATCAATGAGGACGACGACAAGCAACTTCATGACAAAAAAGCAAACAATAAAAAACCAGCCAATAAAAAAGCCCTTGAAAACAAATCAGACGAAGAAACAGACTTACCTAAGTCAGGTGTGGGATCGGGTGTTGTGATTTCAGAAGATGGGAAAATTTTGACCAATTGGCATGTAGTTCAGGGCGCGACAAAAATCATCGTGACCTTTGCTGATGGTATGCAGTCGTCTGCTGTCGTTTTGGGTGTGCAGCCCGATAACGATCTGGCTATATTGAAAGCAGAAAAACTCCCCGATGATTTGCAGCCCGCCACGATGGGCTCTAGTGGCAGCTTGCAGCCCGGTGACGAAGTGGTCGCTGTGGGCTTTCCGTTTGGCATTGGCCCTTCGGTCTCGGCAGGCGTTGTGTCTGGACTCAACCGACAATTCAAGTCCGAAGGTAAAACCCTGATGCGCGGTTTGATTCAAGCCGATGCAGCGGCCAATCCAGGCAATTCGGGTGGGCCACTGGTCAACATGCAAGGCGAAGTCGTGGGCATTGTGACCGCTATTTTGAACCCTACATCCACGCGTACTTTTATTGGCATCTTGTTTGCCACAACGATAGAAAGCGCCGCCGCAGGACTCGGTGTTCCCCCGTTTTAAGCATCTTTTAAAAGCGAGACAACTGATGAATCAAAGCAATCAAACCCAGTGGCAATCGACCTCTAGCGTGCAGGCAACTGCCGCTCAAGTTCAGGAGGGTGCAGCACTCATGGAACGCATCTTGTATGAAGTCAAGCGCGTCGTGGTGGGTCAAGATAAATTTTTAGAACGCATCTTGGTCGCACTTTTGGCACAAGGTCATTTGCTGATTGAGGGCGTGCCCGGCCTTGCCAAAACACTCACGGTCAATACGCTGGCCAAAGCGATTCAAGGTAGTTTTAAGCGCATTCAATTCACTCCTGATTTATTGCCTGCCGACTTGGTGGGCACGCGTGTGTTTAATCAAAAAAGTAGCGAGTTCAGTACCGTATTGGGCCCCGTATTGACTAACTTGTTACTCGCCGACGAAATTAACCGCGCACCTGCAAAAGTGCAAAGCGCGCTGTTAGAAGTGATGCAGGAGCGCCAAGTCACCATCGCGGGCGAGTCGCACCGCATGCCTAAACCGTTTTTGGTTATGGCCACGCAAAACCCGATTGAAACTGAAGGCACCTATCCGCTACCCGAAGCGCAGGTTGACCGCTTCATGATGAAGGTGATTGTGGGTTACCCCAGCGTCGATGAAGAGTATGTGATTGCCGAGCGCGTGACGGGAACGATGCCCGAGATCGGCAGTGTGGCAAGCACCGAAGACTTAAACCGCTTGCAACAACTTTGCCGCCAAAGTTACGTGGATTCGGCTTTGATGCAGTACGCGGTCAAATTAGTGGATGCCACGCGTCATCCCGCTAAATATGGGCTCCCCGACCTAGCGCCGATGTTGCTCTTTGGCGCAAGCCCTCGCGCAACCATCAGCATGATTGAAGCCTCTAGAGCCATGGCGTTTTTGCGTGCTCGATCCTACGTTTTGCCCGAAGATTTGGTCGATGTCGTGTCCGATGTGCTACGTCATCGGCTCGTGCTGTCCTACGAAGCAATTGCCAGCGGCGTGACGGCACAAAACATCATTGATCAAATCGTAGCGAAACTTCCACCGCCAGAAAAACCAATGGCACATCTGCGAAGCTAACGCACCATGTACATTGCGGCAGAGCGATTACTACAGCGTCTGGAGTGGACAGTCTTAAAGCGGCTGGATGGTCAGTTGCAAGGCGACTATCGCTCGCTCTTTCGCGGTGCAGGCTTGATGTTTGCCGATTTGCGCGAATACCAATCGCACGACGATGTGCGGCATATCGACTGGAACGTCACGGCACGCATGCAAACGCCCTACGTGCGGGTACACCACGAAGACCGCGAAATAAGCGCGTGGTTTGTGGTGGATGTTTCGCCCTCTATGGATTTCACATCCAACCAAACGTCCAAGCGCGACATCGCTATTCAAATCGTCACCGTGCTGGCGTCCTTGCTAGCCAAGCGCGGCAACCGCGTCGGGGCTTTGGTTTATTCGGCTGCCAGCACACGCGCCGATATCGTTGTGCCCACAGGGCAGGGCAGGCGGCATGTGCTGCAACTGTTGCATCGCTTGCAAGGCGCTGTGCCAGCGGCGGCTCGTACAAAAGAAAAACCACAGGCTACACAGCTACATCACTTGCTCGATCAAACAGCGGCACTTAGCAAACGCCGCGCTAGCGTTTTTGTGATTTCAGATTTTTTAAGCCAAACCGATGATTGGAAAGACAGCATGGCACGGCTTGCGCGCCGCCACGATGTACTGGCCGAGCAAATTGGAGATCCTGCTGAGCGGCAGCTTCCCAACGTTGGCATGTTGGTTTTGCAAGACGCCGAAACGGGTGAACAAATCTTGCTGGATGGCAATGACGCAGGCTTTAGGCAGCGCTTTGAGGACGCTTCAAATGCGAGGCAAGCAGGCATCCAAGAGGCTTTATCCCAGGCGGGCTCTAGTCATTTGTCCTTGATGACGGATCAAGCCTTGGATACCCGTTTGATTCAATTCGCACGTCTTCGTAAACAACGGAGGCTTGCTCATGCTTGAGTGGCATAGCCTCGAGTGGGTGTGGCCAAGGCTTTTGTGGCTGCAATTGCTCATC
>JANPAY010000518.1:0-9884 GCA_031430155.1 Comamonadaceae bacterium | reverse complement strand
GAGTGCATTGACCGCGGCCTGTTTGGTCGTCTTGGCGTGCCCAGCTGGATGGCCACTAATTCCATCGAGGAATACATCGCCGCAGCGGTGCGTCTGATTGACAACCCTAAAGAACGCCTTAAATTACGCCGCGAAATGATTGCTAAAAATGGCGTCCAAATTTTGTTCACAGGCAGACCAGAAATTTTTGGCGACCGCCTGATTGAGTTGGTAAACAAAGCAGCCTAAATCATAGAACCCATTCACATGCGACTTATTTATTGCGACACTGCACTGGCTGATTTAAATGGGCACTACTACTCAGAGTGCCTGATGACCGTCAATGCGTTCGCAAATGCGGGTATTTTTTCACATATTTTTGGTCATGTTGCCGCTAAAGATGTGAACCTAGCCCCCCTGAACGTTGCGCCTCACTTTCGGACGCAGAAGTGGGAGTGGCTTGGTTTTTCGGATGACCCCCTATGCGGCGCCATAGAGTCACTGCTTATTTCAGCCCAGATCACCGCAGAAGATCTAGGGCGCATTGAAGGATGGACAAACAGTGACATCCTTTGTTGGAATCACATTACGCCTTCAGACTTATTTGCCCTAGGACTATGGGGTAAAAACCTACCGGCAGACCAGACACCGCACTTTTTATTACATGTGGGTATACAACCAGGTATCTACCCCATTGTTGAAAATGGTGAGTTATCGGGTCGCTTCGAGATTCTTGATCGCACATCAGCCGAGCAATTCAGACTTGCCGCCAAGCGTCTCCCTCACCACATTAAAAATCGAATTAAATTTATTGCCTACGACGAGTTAGCCGCAAAAAGCTATCAAGAGGTCTTGCTTCAGCCCGTTCATGTTGTCCCGTTTTGCTCCTATGAAAACGCCAATCCCATACAACGAAGTTCATCAAAAATAACCGTCTCATACTTGGGTGTACCCAGAGAACCAAAAGGATTTGGCACTGCTCCCAATGTTGTCGAACAGCTCTTAGCGCAGACACCTGAGCATGTAAACTTTATGATTCAATTGGGTGGAGATTGGAAGATCGGGGGGGACCGATCGAAGGATGAGCAACAAATGATGCGTGATCTTGCGAGCAAAAATACACGCGTCAAAGTTGTCCAAGGACCGCTTACCGAAACAGAGTGGCAAGGCATGCTGGATAACACCGATTTGTTGCTCCTTCCCTACCATCAACAGTCTTATGCTAGTCAAACCTCTGGGCCATGCATGGAGGCGTTAGCCAACGGCATTGTGCAGGTCGCAACCAACAAAACCACGATGGAATTCGCATTAAGGCGACATGGCATGCCCGGCGTTTTGATTGATGAACCCACAATTGAGGAAACGGTTCGTGGGGCACTATCGGCGATTGAAAATTATGACGAGTTGGCGGTAAAAGCTTATGCGGCTAGCCAGCAATGGCGTAGCTTTCATAACCGTGAAAATTTTATGGCGCATATGCTGCGATTTTTTCAATAAAACTATCATGAAAAACCCAACTTGTTTTATATTAGATGTTGATGGTGTTATGACAACGGGGCACTTTCTTTATACGGAAAATGGCAAGGCCTTGAAGATTTTTGGACCAGATGACAACGATGCACTTTCATTACTTAAATCCAGTATAGAAATACGATTTGTTACAGGCGATAAAAAGGGATTTTCCATTTCAAAAAAACGCATCGTCGATGACATGAAATTTTCTTTAGATCTTGTAAGCACCATTCGTCGCGTTGAGTGGATTAAAGAGCGCTACCCACTTAAAAATGTTATCTATATGGGCGATGGTATTTTTGATCATTACGTCATGAAAGAGATTGCATATGCAATTGCTCCCGCTAACGCAGACAAACTTGCAAAACAACATGCCGACTTCGTGACAGAGCGCTCGGGGGGGGATCGTGCTGTCGCTGAAGCATGTCTTCACATTATGGAAAAATTCTTCACACCCTTTAACTCAGCTCAACTACCGAGCGAGCAGAGTAAACTTTCAGGCGAATGGACCGTATGATTCATCAAAGGTTACAGTCATTTTTACAAAAACGCCGCTGCACGCTTTTAGGCGTTGGGCCAATGAGCCTCAATTGCGTTGATGCCACTATTGAGTTGGCCAACGATCATGAGGTGCCCATACTCATGATCGCGAGTCGCCGCCAGATTGACTCAGAAGATTTTGGTGGTGGCTATGTCAATAACTGGACAACGCAAGAATTTGCCCAATATGTAACCGATAAAGACAAAAAAGGGAAAATTCTCTTAGCTCGGGATCATGGTGGGCCATGGCAAAGCACCAAAGAGAAGGACGCGAAACTTGGCTTGCGGCGCGCGATGGACTCTGCAAAAGCATCGTACCGCGCAGATATTGCAGCGGGATTTCAAGTCTTGCATATTGATCCCAGTGTGGATATTCATGGCTCACCAAATGTTGACGAGGTACTTGAGCGTGTTTTTGATTTGTATGATTTTTGTTGGACACAGGCAACGCAATCAAAACAAGAGGTCATCTTTGAGGTTGGAACTGAGGAGCAAAGTGGCAGTACGAACTCCCAAGAAGAGCTGGACTATACCCTTAATGCAATCAAAACTTTCTGCAGTAAAAACAAAATACCGCAGCCTACTTTTGTAGTTATACAGTGTGGCACTCGCGTGATGGAGATGAGAAATGTCGGCTCATTCGATTCTCCCATTCGAGTTGCCAATGAAATACCGGCCGAAATTCAATTACCCAAAATGATTGAAATCTGCAACAAGCATGGTATCTTAATGAAGGAGCACAACACGGATTATCTGTCCGATGATGCCTTGCAGTGGCACCCGCGCTTGGGCATCCATGCTGCAAACGTAGCTCCCGAGTTTGGTGTTGCTGAAAGCAAAGCATTCGTTAACCTATTAGAAACCTATAAGTTAACTAATCTAGCAGACAAGTTTTTACAGATCGCTTACGACTCCAATAAGTGGGATAAATGGATGCTTGAGGGGACGACGGCTAGTGACCGAGATCGCTCGCTAATTGCAGGTCACTATGTTTTTTCAACGCCTATGTGTAAAGAGCTTAAGTTGGAAGCTGGACAAGCGCTTGCAAAAAAGGGGATTGATCTAGAGCAACACCTCAAGCAACAGGTGAAGCAAAGTATTGTGCGGTATCTCCATAATTTCCGTCTGATGAGCGCAACAAAATGAAACGCATTGCCACAATTATTTTGAATCGTAATTTGCCTGAGGTTACGGATCGACTATGTGAGCACCTCATTAAATTCGACAATGAGCATACAGACATCTATGTTATCGAAGCTGGCTCGGACCCCCATCAATTGAGTCGCCACACCACATGGCACGCAAACTCATCCGATGCCATTCAAAATGGCTTGCGCTATGGTCGTGGCATGAATTATGGTTTGATTCAATTACTCAAAGAAGGCAAGTTTGAGCAATACGACGCGTTCCTGCTTCTAACCAACGATACCGAATTCAGGGCTGGCCCGACCTTGGAACCAATGATCAATTTGCTTGACAAGCACGCGCGCGTTGGCATTCTTTCCCCCTGCTCAGAGCGATGGGGCGAACGACTACTTCTCGCACAGCAAAGCACAAAATACTTCTGGTTTATTCACAACAATGCCTATTTACTACGTCGTGAATTTGTTGAGATGATTTGTAACAAAGAACAGCCAGACATCATGGATTTCCTCTTCGACGGCACCAATTTTCGGGGCTATGGCTCTGAAAGTGAACTCATTGCTAAAGCCTACGCCAACGACTGGGCTGCGGCAATTACGACTGATGTTTGGGCGGGGGAAAATGAGTCGCATCTTCTTGACAACGCCGATCAAATAAAAACCCAAGGGTATGAAGAGAATTTACAACTTTACATCGCCGAAGGTCGCCAGTGGATGAGAAAAAAATATGGCTTTAACAGTCATTGGTCAATGCAGCAATATGTCAAAAGTTTTTACGATAAATTCTTTGAATTTCACCCTGAATATAGTCAATACAGAGTCTAATAGGAGCTTACATGAATACTAGCCGCATAATTGAAAAGCCGTGGGGGTGCGAAGAAATCATTGAGATTAATGAAAAATACATGGTCAAGAAGCTCACGATGTGGGCTGGGCATCGATGTAGTTTGCAATATCACAACATTAAAAAAGAAACCATTTATGTTCTCTCTGGTGTTCTCAAGATTATCCAAGGTATAAATCAAGATGCGTTAGAGGAGAAACTATACCGCGCAGGCGACACCTTAACCATTTCACCTGGGCTTATCCACCGCATGGAGGGTGTTGAGGACAGCGTATATCTTGAGGCATCTACGCCTGAAATGGACGACGTCGTCAGGTTGGTCGATGACTATAAACGGGTAACGTAATGAGCTATCGGGTCTGCATTCCTACTGCGGGCACAGGCTCTCGGCTGGAGAATTTAACTAAATTCGTTAATAAATCTCTGGTTAGCATAGCCAATCGACCCACACTTTCTCATCTCATAGAGCAATTCCCATTTGATACTGAGTTTGTTATTGCTCTTGGTCACAAAGGGCATCTTGTACGTGAGTTTATTGAATTAGCCTATCCAAGTCGAACATTTTTTTTCGCAGAAGTAGATCCATTCGAGGGATCTGACTCAGGCTTAGGCTTAAGCCTGTTGGCTTGCAAGCAGTACCTCCAGCAACCTTTTATATTTTTATCGTGTGACACCTTGGTTAAGGAGCCTATTCCTGAGCCAAATGAGAACTGGATGGCATACTCAGACGTAACGGACTTACAACCCTATCGAACACTGGCAATGCAGCATAACCACGTGACTGAAATTTGCGAAAAAAGTAATGGCAAGAATGGGATTCACAAGGCCTATATAGGGCTAGCGGGTATAAGCGACTATCAAACTTTTTGGTCCGCAATGGAAACTGGTGACCAAGAGGCGATTCAGACTGGTGAAGCTCATGGATTTCGTGCTTTGTTAGCCGAGAATGTAAAAGCTCATGCGTTTACTTGGTTCGACACTGGTAATCCTGAAGCTTTGGAACTGACTAGAGCGATTTATCAAGAGCCAGATGCGCCTAATATTCTTGAAAAAGCCAATGAAGCCATTTGGTTTGTTGGACAGCAAGTTATTAAATTTTCAGATGATCAAAAATTCATTAGCAATCGTGACAAACGAGCAAAAGAGCTAGAAGGCTTTGTACCAAAGGTTACTAACGTGCGACCGCACATGTATACGTACAGCAAAGTGCAAGGCAAAATCATGTCTGAGGCCGTCACACTGCCTTTATTTGAACATTTGCTTCAGCACGGCAAATACTTTTGGAGTCCAGCAACACTTTCTCCTGTCGTAGCGCAAGACTTTAATATTGCGTGCATGCAATTTTACAAAAACAAAACCTTTGAAAGAATTGCATTGTTTTATAAAAACTTTGGCAAACGGGATGGTACCGAGTCAATTAATGGACTGCCGATGAAAAAGCTAGTCGAATTGCTCGAGGCGATTGATTGGAACTGGCTAGCAGATGGGTTACCAGGTCGATTTCACGGCGACTTTCATTTTGAAAATATTCTGTGGGATGAAGCAGAGCATCGCTTTACATTTCTGGATTGGAGACAAGATTTTGGTGGAAATTTATCCACGGGTGATATCTACTATGACTTTGCTAAACTGCTACATGGACTAATTGTTAGCCACGAGTTAATTGCGAAAAATTTATACACTGTGAAATGGGATAAAAATAATATTAGCATCGATTTTCATCGAAAACAAATACTTGTTGAATGTGAGCACAGTTTTTATGAGTGGCTTGAAATAGAGGGATTTGATGTCAAAAAAGTACGAGTTCTAACTGCATTAATTTATCTAAATATTGCAGCACTACACCACCATTCGTATAACTTACTCCTATTTGGATTAGGAAAATTAATGCTTGAAAAAGAAATGCGAGAATCAAATGCAACTAACTGAGCGGCTCAAAGATGTTATAAATGGCTCTGAAAATTTAGAAGATTTACACACATTATCAAGATTTCCTGTTTTCATGGGTGCTGTTCAGCACGATCAATCTGAAGATATCGTTGCTGATATGTCATGGTCAATATCCCGAGATACCGGAGTCATTCAACTAAAGAGACTATTGCCGCTGGATGTGGTTTACAAAACACAAACCACAACAAGTGCAATCGGATCTATATGGATGGCGCACCATAAAGCATTTGCAGAATTTATAGCTCAATACTCTCCATCCTCCGTACTGGAGCTGGGTGGTGCACATGGCATTCTAGCCAAAGAGTATCAAACTATAAATGTAATACCTTGGACTATTTTAGAACCTAACCCATCTCCAGTAGAAGGCTGTAATGCAAATTACATAAAAGGATTTTTTGATGAGGGCTTTAGTGCTACTTCGTCATTCGACACTATCGTGCATTCGCACGTTTTCGAGCACATATATGAGCCAAATGAGTTCATGAAAAACCTACAATCATTTATTCCAGAGAATGGAAAAATGATATTCTCTTTACCTAACTTATTAGTCTGGCTAGAGCGAAAATATACTAACTGTATAAATTTTGAACACACCGTATTTTTAACAGAGCCATATGTAGACTATTTATTGGCTAAAAATGGTTTTGAAATTATAAAAAAGGAATATTATATGAATGGTCATAGTATATTTTATTCAACAATACGCCATACAAAAAGATCAGCCCCGGAGTTACCAAAAAAACTTTACGAGATCAATAAAAAAATATATGAAGAATTTGTCACGTACCATATAGAGTTAATTGTTAGCATTAATTCAAAAATTGCACTAACTGATGCACCAATATACCTATTTGGCGCGCATATTTTCACTCAATACTTATTAGCATTTGGATTAAATGATTCAAAAATCATTAGCTTACTTGACAACGATGCAAATAAGCAAAACAAGCGATTATATGGCACAAATATGCTTATTCAATCACCAGAAGTTTTACGTGATATTAATAACCCAATAGTCATTCTTAAGGCTGGAATTTATAATGAAGAGATAAAACAAGATATCTTAAATAAAATTAATTCTAATACAATTTTTATATAATCAAAATGCGTATTTTATTGCACAACCCACAAAAAGTAAATTTATACGGGAAAACTGTAAAAGATTTTTTCACCCAAGGAAAAGTGAAGCCTAAACTAGGCCATCTATTACCTTTAATTATTCGAAAAAAAATTGGGATTTATATTGATGATTTTGGCAGTTCGTTTAAATTAAAAAATTCTTATAACTCTATCTTTTATAAATATTTGGAGTTATATTTGTGGTTAATAATTAATAAAATTAATCCATTTAAAATATTAATTATTCACAATAAAAATAATATCAAACTAGACGATGTACTCATCTCCATTACACATTTATATTTAGACTCAAATCATCCAATTACGGCGTCTATTTTGACATTACCATGTGTAAAACTATTACACACTACTCACTATTCATTTCACACAAAAAATATTGCAACTAATATCTCAAAAAATAATTTAATTTATTTAATTGGCGAAAATGATTTAAAAAAAAATAGCTTATTTTTTCAAAATTATTTTCAAAATTATTTGAACAATTTTTATTATTTGCCATATGCATACGATCCGCGGTTTCAAAAAAATAAGGATTTTTCAAAGCGAATTAATAAATGCTTAGCTCTAGGTACTTTTCAAATACACGACTTAGCAGCACCTGAACATTCGGAGTTGACGGAGTTTTTTAATGAAAATACTTTCCATTCCATGCGAAAATTTATATACTTCAATCAAAGCGAATTGTCGCAATACATTGACTCTTTCATATCATATATAAATATAGATATAAATGATGCATTATCTAAAGTATCAAAACCGCAAGGAAATATTTTTCAAAAATTGAAAATTAAATTATTGAATTTTTATTATTTAAATTATAAAGGCAACTACACTCGACGTGCATATTACAACTTTGATATCATTAAAAAATATAATGATTACAAGATGATCATTGTGCCCGAGGAAATAATTGATTTTCCTGGAATATCGTTTATTGAAGCCATGGCTTGCGGCTGCGTACTAGTAGCAATACGTGACCCCATGTATACAGATATTGGGCTCATTGACGGAGTCAACTACATTGGATATGGGAAAAACGATATAGGTAGCATGACTACTATGATTGATTATTATCAAAATCATCCGATGGAATTATCTGTGATTGCTGAAAATAGTTATCGTTTTGCAAAGGATAATTTTAGCTATGAAAAAATTTCATCTACATTTATAAATGATATTATCAATACATTTGATAGCAAGCTAATAAATAAAAAGATCCACTTTACATCGTCCTTCGTTGACTTGCCTCAACAAAAAATATAATTATGAGTAACTTTCCAATCCACCGCCCTCTGGTGTCTGAAAATGTCCAGATACTTGCCAACTCTAGTTTTCAAGAATCTTGCATGCAAATTGGCGGTAACTCGCTACTTGATACACCTCGTCTAGCTAATCTTTGGGATATAGCTCAAGCCTCAAATTCAGCAGGGGCAATGGCTGAGATTGGCACTTACCGCGGCGGCGGCGCATTGCATCTTACCAACGCATGCCCAAACAGAAAGATATATGTTTTTGATCCTTTTTCAGAGGAGTCATTTGAAAAATTAGATGAAGCATTGGATGGACATTTTAAGCACGGCGATTTTCGTGGCGTTCCTATCGAACATGTCGCGAGTTTGCTAGTTGATAAAAATGTTGAAATCATCCAAGGCTATTTTCCTCAAAGTTGTTTAAATCGAACATTTGAAAAATTTTCATTTATCCATCTTGATGTAGATGTCTATGATGCCACCATTAATTCACTTAGATTTTTATTTCAATCCGGCTTACTTTTACCTAAAAGTTATATTGTTATAGATGATTTTAATCGAGGCTGCTTAGGTGTCGATAAAGCCTTAAAGGAAATTAAATTTGAATTCCCGAATATCCATGTCCTTCCATTGTTTCCAAGCCAAGGCTTAATTATTACAGAATGATTATTTCTAAAACCCCTCTTCGTGTCAGCTTCTTTGGAGGCGGTACCGATTTACCAGAGCATTTTTCCAAACATGGCGGAGCAGTGCTTGGCACTGCGATTGACAAGTTCGTTTACATTTCAGCCTCACGTTTCCCATCCGAATTATTTGACTATAGCGTCCGACTGGCCTACAGCAAAGTTGAAAATGTGAAGAGCGTTGCTGATATACAGCATGCACCGGTTCGTGAAATTTTGAAGTTAAATGACATCAAAAAAGATATAGAAATTAGCATTTCAGCCGATCTCCCCTCTTTTTCTGGGCTGGGCAGCTCTAGCAGCTTTACGGTCGGCATGCTTAAAGCCATCAAAGCCTTTAAGAACGAACACATCGCCACAAATGTACTAGCCCGTGAAGCCATTCGTATTGAAAGAGATGTCCTCAAAGAGGCTGTTGGCTTTCAAGATCAAGCATTTGCGGCGTTTGGTGGATTTAATATTATTGAATTTAGTGGGCAAGATCGAATGCGTGTTGAGCGGCTGTCACTCAGCCTCGATCGCGAGCAAGAGTTAAAGTCACACCTAATGATGTTCTACACTGGCATTACTCGACGTGCCCAAGGCATTGAAAAAGTTAAGATCGCGAACATATCTGCGCTGGAGAGTCGTTTGACTGCTATGCGTTTGATGGTAGACGATGCCTACACAGTGCTAACCTCACAATCGTCAGTCACACGTTTTGGCGAATTACTACACGCAAGCTGGATGCAAAAACGTGAACTCGCGACCGATGTTAGCAATTCAACTATCGATGATATGTATACCGCTGCGAGGACGGCGGGAGCCCTTGGTGGCAAGTTGCTGGGAGCTGGTGGTGGTGGGT
>JANPAY010000517.1:0-2153 GCA_031430155.1 Comamonadaceae bacterium | reverse complement strand
AGCGGCTGCAACGATGGCGATGGCATCCTAGAGCTCGCCATTATCGGTAAAGCCTTAGCGGGTAAGGCTTGGCAAGGCATATTGAAGGCTAATCAATGCGTTCAAATCACCACGGGCGCTGTCATGCCAGAAGGCGTTGATACCGTTGTGCCGTCCGAACTCGTGACCCTCGCAGGCTCCAAGATTCACCCTTCCATCCAATTTCCGCACAAATCGCTTTTTGCTGGTGATAACCGAAGACTCAAGGGCGAGGATTTAATGGAAGGCTCGGTTGCGCTCAAACAAGGCTCAGCGCTAAGCCCCGCTGCGCTTGGGTTAGTGGCCAGTTTAGGCATCGCAGAGGTCTCTGTTTACAAGCGTTTGCGCGTTGCCTATTTTTCAACGGGGAATGAGATTTTGAGTCTTGGCGAGCCGCTGTTTGAGGGCGCGATCTACGACTCCAACCGCTACACCATGCTGGGAATGCTCGCTAAACTGGGCGTTGAAATGATTGATTTAGGTGTCGTGCCTGACGACAAAGATGCTCTGGAAGCCACATTCCATAAGGCTTGCGCGAGTGCCGATGCCATCATTACCAGCGGCGGCGTCAGCGTAGGAGAAGCCGACCACACCAAAGCCATGATGCGCAAACTGGGTGACGTCGAATTTTGGCGCATCGCCATGCGGCCAGGTCGCCCGATGGCCGTTGGAACGCTCAAACGATCCGATGGCTCAAAAGCCGTACTCTTTGGGCTACCTGGTAATCCTGTCGCCGTTATGGTCACATTCTTAGCGCTCGTGCGCCCTGCACTCTTGCAAATGATGGGCGCAAATGCCAAGCCGCTACCGATGCTGCAAGCTAAATCAACAATGGCGATTCGCAAAAAAGCAGGTCGAACCGAATATCAGCGCGGTATCGTCAGTACAAATGAACGTGGCGAACTGGTCGTTGAAATCACAGGCAACCAAGGCTCAGGCGTGCTCAGCTCGATGGTGCAGGCTAATGGATTGATCGTTTTGGCGCACGAACAAAACGACGTCGCTGAGGGCGATACAGTCAGCGTAATGATGTTTGAAGGGGCGATCTAGCCATCGTCATCCAAGCAGCAAACATTGCCAAAACGGCACAAACGCTTGACGCCCAAAACACGCTTTGCAGCCCGTAATGGGTGGATAACCAGCCACCAGCTAAACCCGCGGTGACACCCGTAAAACCATAGCCAATCGACGTGAATAGCGCTTGCCCACGTCCACGTAAATTGCCAGGAAAGTGGTGCGAAATCAGTGCAATGCTAGCCGTGTGGTGCGCCGTAAACGTGAGCGCGTGCAAGCACTGAGCCGCAAATAGCACGAGCACATACTGCGGCGCGCCTGCCATCATCGTCATGCGCAGCACCATGACCGCTGCCGTGACCAAGAGCCATTTGCGCAGAGAGAGCTTTGGAATCCAACGCCCTTGCGTATAAAACCACGCAATCTCCATCACGATGGACAGCGCCCACATGAGGCCAATAAAGGTTTTGCTGTAGCCCAGTTCATCGAGGTAGAGCGAGAGAAAAATGTAGATGCTCATGTGCGCGAGCACGTGAAAGAATTGACTCACAAAAAACCAGCGCACTTCGGGCAAACGGAGTATCGGCAAAATGGGCAAGATCGGCGCAATGGGCAAGATCAGCGGCTTCTCGCCCTGTTTGCCCTTGTGACTCGGCTCGGTTTCTTTCAAATTGGGTAGCCACCAAATGGCAAGCATGACCACGGCTAAAGAAGCAATCGTCCAGTACGGAAAGTCCTTAATCGAAAAGCGCTCGAACCACGCGCCCGATGCAAACACCATCACTAAAAACCCAATCGAACCCCAGACACGAATGCGCCCATAGCGCTTGGCATCCAGTGCGCCTGTGGGGCTAACTAAATGCACCATCGCGGCTTCGGTCATGGGAATCATCGAGCTGGTATGCGTGAACATTAACAACAGCACGAGCACCAGCCACACAAGGCTCGTCTCAATTGCGCTTTGCCACAAAAAACCTAGTGAACACAAAAGTGCCACGACCGAGCTATATCGCAAGATTTTGATGCGCTCACCTGTGGTATCCGCCAGCCAACCCCACGCGTAAGGTGCAAAAAGCCGCGTCCAAGCTTGAATCGACGTCAAGATGCTGATGGTCAATATC
>JANPAY010000516.1:0-2782 GCA_031430155.1 Comamonadaceae bacterium | reverse complement strand
GCGGCTACCCAAGTTGTCAATGCTGGTGCTTAGGCTGTATTTTTCTAATTGAATAGGCTCCAGCACAAGGTCGTACTGCCCCATGGTGGTTGAGGGTGAGAGCGTGAGTCTGGGTGTTTCACCAAGTAGCTTTGTTAAAGCGAGCGATGTGCGCTCGAGCGCCGCTTGCTCGAGCAACGAGCCGGGCCTAAATTGGTCTGCGAGCAGCGCCAGTGCACGCGTCTCTCGGTCGCTTGTTGCTGGCCGCGCTAAACGGACTTGCCGAATTTGCCCTGGTAGCACACGCACATCAACCACGCCTAACTTGTCCTCTTGCAGGGGAACCCACACTTTGGCGGATGAGAGTCCGTATTGTGTTTGCAGTTGCTTCTCCAGCTGCGCAGCCAATTTACGCAATTCGACCAACGTCTTTTTTTGCATGGTGTGCTCGGACAAAAAGGGATCGAGCAAGCCAGGCGGAAGTGCATCTGCGCCGACTAAGTTGAAGCTAGTTACAAAGACAGAAGCCACGGCTGGCGTGGCTTGTGGTTGTGCTTGTGTCTCTGTAGCCATGGCGAATCCGCATAGCACCGCACCAAAGCAAGATGCTTTGATGGGTGCACGGATGCGTCGCCAGATCATTTCATTTCATCCACGCGCAGCATCGCTGCACCAAAGGCATCCGAGCACTGCGGGTTGCTCGCGCGCGCCGCCGTTGCCGCACAACCCGCATTAGCGCCAATGGCCGATCGGCTCATGAGCGCGCCCAATTCAGCCCGTCCTTCTGCGTTATTCAATGACACGATAAATGGCCCCGCCTTGCTTTTTGACAAGCTAGAGAGATCACGCGGCCCATCGCTGACAAACACCAACAACTGATTGCTTCCTTCCGGGCCTTGCGATCTCACTTTCCAGTTAGGACGAGGCAGCAACATGGTTTGCCCTGCTTCAATTCGATTATTTTTGTCGAGATCGTTCGGGAATAAAACGTAGAGCGATTTGTTGTCTGAGCCAGCCAGTGCCACATAAACATACCCAGCCTTGTTTGACTTGACGCTAAAGTCCATCGTGTCTTGGCCTATTTTGAGTTGAGTTTTAGCTGCGGTGACTTCAACTTTGCGCTTACCGTCGCGTTGATCAAATAAACGCTTCAGTGCTTGCTCCCCAGTGAGTGCCGCGACCACTTCTGTCGCTACGGTTGTACTTGTGGAGGCAGCAGCAGCTATGGTCTGTGAGGCAGCAGTAGAGGCTTGACTAAACCACGCGGGTACAAAATCCGCGTTTCCAGTGAGCGAAATGTTGTGTGCTTTGTAGAGTGGGTCACCTTGCATGCGGTCATTAATTTTTGTTTGCGCACATTGCCTGATTTCGTCCACGCTGATCGAGCCTGATCTATCTAAATCTTTGGCGTCCCGCAGCATACAGTCGCGCATAAATTCGGTCGCCAACCCACCTTTTTCTTGGTCATCAAAACTGACCTCGTCACTACGCGAACTGGAGATATGGACAATGTCCTGCGGCAATGCTTTCTGTTCGACAGCTTCCACCAGCAAATTACGCGTTTTAATATTGACTGGTTTACTGCATTCCTCGCTGATAGCGGCAAATTTGGGCCGCAGTGTTCCATCATCGTTTTTATTCAGGAAGCCACGCGTACGTGTGGTTGATGCGCTGCTGATAATGCCACCAGAATGACAGGCGTCATACATCACAAACAGCTTATCGGTTTTGTTCGTGATGGGTGAGAGCAGGGTTGCCATTTCTTTGTTGGGGATCGTCGCGTTGGTGGTGCCCTCGTAAGCCAGTAGCGCTTCTACGCAGCCACCCGCAGCCTTGTCCATATATCGCGTGCCATGTCCCGAGTAATGAATGAACACACGATCGCCTTCTGCCACGCGGTTGTTTAATGCAGCTAGCGCACCGCGAATGCCCGCTGCCGTGGCTTGATCGTCTTGCAAATAGGTGATGTTGCTAGTCGGCACTTGCATGGCCTGCGCCATTTGTGTGGCTGATTCGCGGTCAATGTGGGCACCAGGTAACGCAGGAATGCTGGCCTCACCGTAACGACCTATACCAATGATGAGTGCGTGGCGATTGCTGCGCTCCTCCAAAGCCTTGCCGCCAATGCTGCGCACACCCAACGTGAGAGCGACATTGCCTTTGGCTTCCCGTCCTGCTGAAAGACTAGAGGCGCTAGATGCCCCTGCATTTAAAGACAAACTACTAGCACGCACCCAGCCCATTTTTCCGTTTGGACCACCAATTTGCACCTGTGCCCAACCGCCCTCCAAGCTGATGATTTGTACCGCTGAGCCGACAGCAAGCTCGGACACAACGCTGGCTGATCCCATCTTGTCGGCACGGAGTTCGGTTGCTCTGGTGAGCGATGAGCTCTGTGCGAAGCCATACCCAGTAAGGCTTACAGCTAAGGCTGTGGCGATAATTTTGTACGTGAACTTCATGAGTAACTCCTAAAAAATGCGTGAACAATACTGGCTTTTGTGATGCCACCCTCAATGCGTGTGGTGCTAGATGCCGTCACATCGTTTGGCAAACAGCTTTGCAGACGAGCCAACTGGTCGGTAGGGCCAGCGATGCCAACGCGGCTGGCCAATTCTGACCACCTTAGTTTGGAGGGCCACGCGCTAGTCGCATCACCGCCTATCACGCGGCAGTCAGGCGCATGCGCTTCAAGCCAATCAATTAAATGGTCTAGCCCCGTATCGGCAAACGGCTTGTCATGCGCACGCTGTATGGGCATCACCGCGTCGGCTTTATCTGGCAGGCCGCACCAGTAATTGCG
>JANPAY010000515.1:0-6233 GCA_031430155.1 Comamonadaceae bacterium | reverse complement strand
CAAGGCGCAAAGTAGCTTTTGTATTTGCTAATTTTTCAGCAAAGTTTTTAGAGGCATTGGCCTGCAGGCCAATCGCGTTCAGGCTTCCCATCTATGCAACCTCGCGAACAAAGTGTGGCCTGGCTTGCAGCACATCGCCTTGATAGAAATCGCTAAACAGCGCCAGCATGCGCTCTGCCGCCGCCATGCTCTGCCCTTCGCGCAACACGGCGGTGCTAAACCCCGTGCGCTGCATCAATTGCAGTTGATCAACCAGCACATCGCCTGTTGCGCGAAGTTCGCCCTTGAATCCAAGGCGTTTGCGAATCAAGGCGGCTTGGCTGTAAGCACGGCCATCTGTGAATTTGGGGAAATGCAAATCAATGACATCTGCTTTTGCAATGTCTGCTGAGAGCGCAATCGGGTCTGCATCATTGGCAATGTGCAAGGCTTGGCTGCCAGCGGCATCAGAGTTAAAAATCAGTTTCATGCTGTGACCTCAGCCTCTTCTTTTGCTGGATGACGCGCGCTATTCGCAGCCGCTTTAAACGTCTCCATACCCACACGCTTAAATGTGTCAATAAATAATTCTTTGGGAATGCGCTGCTCGCGGTAATTTTCAATCACGGCTTCAATCACGCCTGTCACCTCTTCTGCCGAGAACGACGGGCCCACTGCCTTGCCAGCCACTGATGTGCCGCTCATCGTGCTGCCGTCCGAGCCACCCAGCGTGACTTGATACCACTCTTTGCCATCTTTATCGACACCCAAAATACCGATGTGTCCGCTGTGGTGATGACCGCAGGAATTGATGCAGCCACTGATGTGTAGGTCGATATCGCCAATGTCGTGTAGTTCGTCCAAGTCCTCATAGCGCTCCATGATGCCTTCGGCAATGGGGATTGAGCGGGCATTCGCCAGCGCACAGTAGTCACCGCCTGGGCACGCAATCATGTCGGTGAGTAAGCCAATGTTGGTGCGGGCAAGACCCGCCTCCTTGGCTGCAAGCCATAGCCCATATAGGTTGTCAGCGTGCACCCAAGGCAGCATCAAGTTTTGATCGTGCGTCACGCGCACTTCACCGCTTGAGAATTTGTCGGCAATATCCGCCACGGCGTCCAGTTGCGCAGGTAACACATCGCCTGGCGCGTAACCTTCTCCTGTGATGCCCGCTGTACGATTGATGAAATGCTTCATGGAAAGCGTCACAGCACGCAGCGCAGGGTTTTTGTGCGCACGCACGTTTTGCTTGAGCCAGCGTTCATAGGCGGGATCGGACTCATTCACCCTCTCCCCTGCCCCTCTCCCATCAAGGGAGAGGGGATTTTGGTCTTGTCCCCTCGCCCCTTGTGGGAGAGGGTTAGGGAGAGGGGGCTGGAAGCTTGCTGCTACCCGATCAAACTCAGCCTGCGTAATCGTGTGCTTTGCGCCATCACTCGCCAAAATCTGCGCGTATTCAGCTTCCACATCGTCAATGTATTGTTGACCTTCAGACTTCACCAAAATCTTAATGCGCGCCTTATAGATGTTGTCGCGACGACCATAGCGGTTGTAGACGCGAATCACGGCTTCGCAGTAATTTAAGATTTCTTGCCAAGGCAAAAACTCTCGCACCGCAGTACCAATAACGGGGGTTCGCCCCATGCCACCGCCCACAAAGACTTTGAAGCCAACCTGCCCAGCTTCGTTTTTAACCACGTGCAAACCCACATCGTGCCAAGCGGTCGCAGCGCGGTCTTCAAGGGCGCCCGTCACGGCAAATTTGAACTTGCGCGGAAGATGCGCAAACTCAGGATGCAGGGTGCTCCACTGGCGCAGAATTTCGCAAAACGGACGCGGATCGACAATTTCGTCAGGCGCAATGCCCGCCAGCGCATCGCTGGTGATATTACGGATGCAATTACCGCTAGTTTGAATGCCGTGCATGTTCACACTGGCAAGTAAGTCCATCACATCAGCGCTACGTGCTAATGGAATCCAGTTGTATTGAATGTTTTGGCGCGTTGTGAAGTGGCCATAGCCACCGCGTCCTTTGAACTGTGCGCCGAACTCGTCGGTGGTGACGTTATCAAACTCACGTGCAATTTTGGCGAGTATGCGCACTTGCGGACTCGACAACTCGCCATAAGGCACGGCTACGCGCAGCATCGGTGCGTGGCGCTGAACATACCAGCCGTTTTGCAGGCGAAGCGGACGGAATTCGTCGTCTGGGAGCTGACCTGCCAGATGCCGCTCTAGCTGGTCACGGTATTGCGCAGCGCGCAGTTTGACAAAATTTTTATCGAAATCGGAATATTGATACATAGCTAAAACTGACGACTGAAAAACTGTGAAATTTAAAGCGCGATGAGTTTGATGCCAGCATAGGCAATCAAAATTGAAAGTAGAGTGCGGAGAGATTTGTCCGACCAGCGCGAATTAAGACGCGTGCCAAGCCAAATGCCAGGAAGAGAACCCGCTAAAAGTTGAATAAGCAGCGACCAATCGACTTGCCCGATGGAGGCGTGGCCTAGGCCAGCCACCAAGGTAATCGGCACGGCGTAGGCGATGTCGGCGGCGACAATTCTGGAGAGCGGCAGCGATGGGTATAGCAGCATCAAAGCCATCACGCCAATGGCACCTGCACCAACCGATGTAATGGTAATGAGCACACCAACCAAAGCCCCAAATACCACTGGTAACGCTGGGTGCAGTGGGCGGGTGACGTCGGTTGTCTCGTTGCTTGTGGCTACCAGGGTACGTTTTTTGCCAAATTGCGCTTTATAGAACGTCGCGCTAGCCGTCAAGACCAAAGCAAAACCGAGCGTGGTCGTAATCACATGTTGAAATGCATCGGAACCACTGCCGACGGTTTTGAGCACGTACAAAGTTGCAAGCGAGGCAGGAATGCTCCCTAGACTGAGGCTGCCCACAATCTTCCAGTCGATTTGGCGGGCGATTGCCAAGTTGAGCGATCCGCCCATCTTTGTAAACGCTGCAAACAGTAAATCTGTGCCGACAGCTAGCGCTGGCTTGATGCCAAAGCCAAAGATGAGGAGCGGCGTCATAAGTGAGCCCCCTCCTACGCCCGTGAGACCGACAATGAGTCCGACTGCAAATCCTGCAAAAATAAAAGCTATTTGGTCCATATGAAATCCTTTTCTGCCTAGTGCTAATGGAGATGAAATGTACGGGTTTATCCTAGTTTTTCAAACTACTTTTTAATTGTTCTTATATATTTATATATTATATGAAGTCTTGTCACAACATCTAAACTAGCAAAATGACGATACAAAACTCTCAATTCGCTGAATCTTTGGCTAATCTACGCACCAGCTACGAAAACGGCGCTTTAGATGAAGGCAACTCACGCGCCAATCCTATGCATCAATTTGAACAATGGCTGGGCGAAGCCATCAAATCTGAAGTACCAGAACCCAATGCCATGACCCTAGCGACGGTTGGACCCTACCTACGCCCTAGTACGCGAATCGTGCTGATTAAAGATTTTGACGAGCGTGGCATCGTGTGGTTTACCAATAACCAAAGCCAAAAAGGACAAGAGCTAGCAGGCAATCCGTTTGCAGCACTGCAATTCCACTGGGTCGAGCTAGAGCGCGTGGTTCGCATAGAAGGTATCGTAGAAAAAGTTGACGCAGCAACTAGCGATCAGTATTTCAATGTCCGCCCCCTCCTCTCCAGGCTCGCAGCCATCGCCAGCCCACAGTCAGCAAGGCTTGCCAGCCGTTCTGAGCTGGAGGTCTTGATGGACAAGGCTTCAAAAGCCTATGGCGAACACCCCGTTCGCCCAGAGCATTGGGGCGGCTACCGTCTTGTGCCGGATCGATTTGAGTTTTGGCAAGGACGCCGTAACCGCCTACACGACAGGCTAGCGTACGAACGCGAAAACACTGACTGGACACGTTCTCGATTAGCACCTTGAAACTTGTCTTTTTGCACCTACGTATTTCTACGCATTTTGAGTCTAGAATCCGCTTGTTATCAACTTTTAGGAGTCCCTCATGTCTGACAACATTACCCCTCTCAACAACCACGCCTTCGGTGATGCCGTGGGCACCTCTGCATTAGAGCGCAATCGCGTCTTGCGCAACACCTACGTCTTGCTAGCGGTCAGCTTGCTACCCACCGTGCTGGGCGCATACCTTGGCGTCTCAACTGGACTATCAAAAGTTTTCTCGGGCTGGATGGGACTCATCGTCATGCTGGCTGGGGCATTCGGTTTCATCTACGCCATCGAAAAAACGAAGAACTCATCCAAGGGTGTTTACGTTCTACTAGGCTTCACGTTCTTCATGGGCTTGGTGCTCTCCAGCTTAATCGCTCGCGTACTGGGCTTCCGTAACGGCGCCAGCTTGGTCATGACAGCCTTTGGCGGCACAGCAGGCGTTTTCTTTGTGATGGCAACACTAGCCACCACCATCAAGCGCGACTTGTCGGGCATGAGCAAATGGCTGTTTTGGGGCGCTGTCGTTTTGATGCTCGGCTCCATCATCAACGTGTTTGTCGGCTCCACCATGGGTATGGCAGCTATCAGCACCTTGGCGATTGGCATCTTCAGCGCCTACATGCTGTACGACATCAAGCAAGTGATTGATGGCGGCGAGACCAACTACATCAGCGCAACGCTGGCGATTTACCTAGACTTGATTAATATCTTCCAAAGCTTGCTGAGCTTGCTGGGTATTTTTGGTGGTGAAAAAGATTAAGCTTTGCTAGCTAAATAAAAAATCCGCCGAATGCAAATTCTGGCGGATTTTTTATGCCCGTGGTTTACCAAAAAACAGTATCATAAAAACACCACTAACAAATGAGAAATTAAAAATGGATGTTTTACTCGGCTCGATTCACCTTTTAGCCTTCAATTTTGCTCCTCGCGGATTTGAGCCTTGTAATGGGCAATTGATCAACTTGTCACAAAATGCCGCGTTATTTACACTTCTAGGAACGACATACGGGGGCGATGGCATACGAACTTTTGGACTCCCAACACTATCTAGCCCAATCGAAGGAATGCATTTCGTTATCGCCGTGAATGGCATTTACCCGAATCGCGCTTAAGCTAATCCCGCTCAAACACCGCCATCGACTCCACATGTGCGGTGTGGGAGGGGGGGACATATTGAAATCACAGCATCTCGTAAGAAAGTTTTGAATAGAATCAAATAATCTAGGAGAAGAGCACATGCCAACCATTTCTATGTTTTACGGCGTACTGGTACGGATGTACTTTTATGACGACGAGCAGCATCATTTGCCTCACTTTCACGCGGAATATCAAGGCATGAAAGCAAGTTTTGCCATCGAATCGGCAGAACTTCTATCAGGCAGTTTGCCACCTAATAAACTGCGCTTGGTTCAAGCGTGGGCTGAGATACATAAAGAAGACCTCATGGCAGACTGGAATTTAGCCAAAGAAGGTCAAAAGCTATTTCCAATTGACCCCTTGAAATAAGGATTACAAAATGTATTCAGATTTCCCCGTTGTTATCGCTGCGCAAGCTAGGAAAAACTACCACCTCGATATATCGTTTTCTTCAGGTGAGCGCAAAGTTTTTGATATGAGTCCGTACCTAGAAAAAGGCTTGTTTCAACAGCTTAAAAAGCCTGAGGTATTCAATAGTTTCTTTATCGCCAATGACACAGTTAACTGGCTAGGCGGCGACCTCGACATAGCACCTGCGACCCTTTACCTCAAAGGCTTGACGCAAACCTAACCCCGCTCAAACACCGCCATAGATTCCACATGCGCGGTGTGGGGAAACATATTCACCACACCTGCGCTGGCCAGTCGATAGCCTGCTGTGTTAACCAGCACATCGGCATCTCTGCCTAGCGTTGCTGGGTTACAACTGACATAGACGATTCTTGAGGGCGGCTGCCAGTCACCTTTGCTAACTGAGCTTTCGCCCTCAGGATTCAGCAATTCGGCTAAGGCTTTAACGAGCGAGAAAGCGCCTTCACGCGGCGGATCGACCAGCCACTTTTCAGCTTTTCCGTCTGCAATCAGCATCTCGGGCGTCATTTCAAATAGATTTCTAGCAACAAAATTAGCATGCCCGCAGCCCTTGCTGGACGTGGCCTGCAGGCCATTTTTATAGCGTAAAAAATTATCCGTTGCGCGTTGCACCAGTGTCTCGCTGCCCTCCACGCCCAGCACCTCGCGTGCCTGCGTGGCAAGCGGCAAAGTGAAGTTGCCCAAGCCGCAAAACCAATCAATCACTCGTTCTGTTTTTTGCACATCGAGCAATCGCAGC
>JANPAY010000514.1:0-4183 GCA_031430155.1 Comamonadaceae bacterium | reverse complement strand
GTAGATGATGCCGTCCACCTGCAACTGCGTGTTATCCCGCGTAATGCAAACCTGCCCCGGCACATCCATCGCAATTTCTTTGAGTGAGTGCTTGTATGCCACCGCATCAACGAAGGGAATCAGCATGTTGAGACCTGGTGTAAGTGTGGCGTGATATTTACCCAATCGCTCCACCACCCAAGCGTTTTGTTGTGGCACGACTTTGAGCGAGCGAATAATGAAGATGGCAACAACGACGGTAAAGACGAGTGCGAGGGAAAAAGAGGATTCCATGATGTGGCTTTCAGATTTTGGATAGAACGAGTGTATTGCCATCTACGGCAGCGATGCGGTGGAAACCTATCTCTGGTAGCGCATCCTCTGGTAATTTTTGCTGGGTAAGCCTCGCAGACCACTGCGCCCCGCGATGCACAACCAGTGTGGCCTGCGGCGATGCCCAGTGGGTCACCTCAACCGTGCTTCCAATATCCAGATGCACATCTTGATTTTGCTCAGCAGCCATTTTAGATGTCAGTGGATGCGTGCGATGCCAGCCCAGTACGGCAGAGGCTCCCACTAAAGCGGCAACCACTAATTGCGTTGTTCCTGCAAGTCCCAGATGGGCAGATATGGCGCCTGCGGCCATGCCAAGCGCTAGCATCAGTAAATAAAACGTGCCCGTTGCTAATTCCAACGCCACAAATGTGCCTGTGAATAGCCACCAAATAGTGAATGTTTCCATGGTTGAATCCTTTATGCCAAACACAGCCTAGTTTGCCTTAAACTTCGCGCCTATCAAAATAAAAGAAAAAGAGAAAGCCCCGCATGAAATTTCGCTTCCCTATTGTCATTATTGACGAAGATTTTCGTACCGAAAACACCTCGGGCTCAGGAATTCGTGCACTCGCGACAGCCATCGAGATCGAAGGGTTTGAAGTGCTTGGTGCCACTAGTTATGGCGATTTGAGTCAGTTTGCCCAACAGCAAAGCCGTGCGAGTGCGTTTATTTTGTCAGTGGACGATGACGAGTTCACGCCAGGCCCTGAACTTGACCCTGCGGTGCTTGGTTTGCGAACCTTTATTGAAGAGGTGCGCCGCAAAAATGCTGATGTACCTATTTACATCTATGGTGAGACCAAAACCAGCCGTCATTTGCCGAACGACATCCTACGCGAGTTGCATGGATTTATCCATATGTTTGAAGACACGCCAGAGTTTGTGGCCAAGCACATCATTCGTGAAGCCAGAAGTTACTTGGACGGTGTCAAGCCTCCTTTCTTTAAGGCGCTGGTGCATTACGCGCAAGATGGTTCTTATTCATGGCATTGTCCGGGCCACTCGGGTGGCGTCGCGTTTTTGAAGACACCGATTGGGCAAATGTTTCATCAGTTTTTTGGCGAAAATATGCTCCGTGCCGACGTCTGCAATGCGGTGGAAGAGTTAGGCCAGTTGTTAGACCATGATGGCGCGATTGGTGAGTCAGAAAAAAATGCGGCCCGCATTTTTAATGCCGATCACTGCTTCTTTGTCACCAATGGCACGAGTACCTCTAACAAAATGGTGTGGCATCACACGGTTGCTCCCGGTGATGTGGTGGTGGTAGACAGGAACTGCCACAAATCGATTTTGCACGCCATCATCATGACGGGAGCAATTCCTGTGTTTATGAAGCCGACGCGTAATCATTTTGGCATCATTGGACCAATCCCTAAAGAGGAGTTTGAACCAGCAAACATTCGAAAAAAAATTGCCGCTAATCCTCTCCTCAAACACGTAAACGCCAAGACGGTCAAACCGCGCGTGATGACGGTGACGCAATCGACCTACGACGGCGTGCTTTACAACACCGAGACGATTAAGAATTTGCTAGATGGGTATGTGGATACGCTTCACTTTGACGAGGCTTGGTTGCCGCACGCGGCGTTTCATAAGTTTTATGGCACTTACCATTCGATGGGAAAAAATCGCACGCGTCCTAAAGAAGCGCTGACTTTTGCTACGCAGTCGACACACAAGTTGCTCGCTGGCATTAGCCAGGCCAGTCATGTATTGGTGCAAGATTCGCAAAACCGTAAGTTGGACCGGCATTTGTTTAACGAAGCGTATTTGATGCATACCAGCACATCGCCTCAGTACGCAATCATTGCCAGCTGTGACGTGGCTGCGGCCATGATGGAAGCCCCCGGCGGTACGGCTTTGGTGGAAGAGTCCATCATGGAGGCGCTCGACTTTAGGCGTGCAATGCGTAAGGTTGATGCTGAGTACGGAAAAGACTGGTGGTTTAAGGTTTGGGGGCCGGATAAACTAGCGGACGAGGGCATTGGCAAGGCGGATGCATGGATCATTAAGGGCGAGTCGCGCAGCAGCAAAACGGGTGAAAACACCGCCCGTAACTGGCACGGCTTTGGCAAGATGGCGGACGGCTTTAACATGCTCGATCCCATTAAATCGACTATCGTGACGCCAGGACTTGATCTGAATGGTAAGTTTGCCAAAACGGGTATTCCAGCCAGTATCGTGACCAAATTTTTGGCCGAGCACGGGGTGATTGTTGAGAAGACGGGGCTGTACAGCTTCTTCATTATGTTCACCATCGGCATTACCAAGGGGCGATGGAATACGCTACTAACGGCCTTGCAGCAGTTCAAAGACGATTACGACCGCAACCAACCGATGTGGCGCATCCTGCCTGAGTTTTGCAAGGCGCACCCTAAGTATGAGCGTATGGGACTCAAGGATTTAAGCCAACACGTGCATACGCTCTACGCCAAACATGATATTGCACGCTTAACGACGGACGTGTATCAAAGTGATTTAACGCCCGCTATGACGCCAAGCGATGCTTATGCTTACATCGCCCACCGCAAAACAGAGCGTGTCGAGATTGATCAATTAGAAGGTCGCATTACGGTAGGCTTGGTGACACCGTATCCACCCGGTATTCCGCTTTTGATTCCCGGTGAAGTGTTCAATAAAAAGATTGTGGATTACCTTAAGTTTGCGCGTGAATTCAATGGGGAGTGCCCCGGATTTGAGACTGATATCCACGGGTTGGTTGAAGAGAAGGGCTCGGACGGTGTGACGCGTTACTTTGCGGACTGCGTCCGGTGAAGATATTAATGATCAAGGCTCACAGCGTGGGCGTTGGTGATTTGCTCCGCAGTTCCGCGGCTTGGCGCACGCTCAAAAATCGATGGCCAGATGCGCAACTGCATTTGTTATTTTTGTCGAAGCAGCAAGGTTACGCCACCGAAGAGCTCATCAAAAATCACCACCTGTTGGCAAGTGCGCATTTCATCACTATCCGGAGTGGTTCGCCGCATGCACCAGGGGCAAAAAATATACCCTTGAAGCTTATATTGAGTGAAGCCAAGGCGGTTTGTGCAGAAGTTGATCCAGATTTAATTATTGATTTTGAAGCATCGGGCGTGCGCACAAGTGTGGTGACCCGTGCCTGTGCCAAGGCAAGTGGAGTCAGGGCTGTGGGTATTGCGAGTTTTTTAGGGCGCTCATTTTTTTACGATCAAACCGCACCATCAACAAAGAAATTTGCGCAAGTCCATAAACTCTCGTTGCCGATGGATTACACCCAGCGCGACTACGTGGCGTTGGCAGCTCTGGGGTTAGAGCGAAAAGGACAAGCGATTGAATTGCTACTGCAGGCGGGTGGCGTGCAAGCCCGTGAGCAGCTCGAGGTAGAGCTTGAAAAATTACCCTCAAGTCCTATGGTGATTGGTCTCAATATTGGTTGCGGCACACCAGATGCGCTGCACAAGCGTCCAGACCTAGATGTTTTGGCTCATGCACTCGGGCAAATTTACGCTCAGACACCCTTCAGCTTGGTGCTTACGGGCGCGGCGTTTGAGCAGGATATTAATCAAGCATTTATTGAGGTTTATGAAAAAAAATGGGGTCGTACGGATCACATCATTGATTGGGCTGGACAATCCTCCATCAGCGGTTTGACAGGCGTTATTGACACTGTTGATGTTTTTATTTCGACTGATTCAGGCCCTTATCACATGGCTGTGGCGCTGGGTAAACCGACTTTGGTGCTCTTTACATATGCCGAAGTCACTTCATACCATGACGTGCCGTGGTGCTTGCGTTTGATCGCGCCCTATCAGTCTAATGATGTGGTGCACGGCGTGATGAGTCTCGCCAATTTTCACAAGCCTTGCTGATGCTGTATTCACAAGCGCGC
>JANPAY010000513.1:0-3858 GCA_031430155.1 Comamonadaceae bacterium | reverse complement strand
CCATTAAAATTCACTAAACCTCGCAGATAGAGTGCGTAATCAACAAGTGGACTGGCAGGGTGCAAACGCATAAAACGATCTAGTGTGACCATGGCTTCGGCTTGCGATCCGCCTTTATACTGCGCATAGGCCTTTTCTACTTGGGCTTGCTGGCCAAGTGGCGTGCCAATGGCGCGGGTTTCTAATTTTTCGAAGTAGCCAATGGCCTTTTCATAGCCGCCGTTGTTGACTTCATCTTTAGCCTCTTGGTAAAGTTTGTCTAAAGACCAGTCTTTGGTAATGTCGGTGAGGTTGCCGCAACCCTGAAACAGCACCATGACGCTTACCAAGCATATACGCCAAAAAATAGTCATAGAAAGTAAAGATGAGCGCACAGGTTGTTCCAGATAAAAATGTCAATTTGATTATAGACAGCGAGCATGAAGATGCTATTGAAACAGGTGATCTGACTGATTCGATTGAAACGCGGCTGCATACGGTGACCTACGAGCAAAGCGATATGCGGTTCGACCGCATTGTGGCGCTGGCGGTGCCTGAATTTTCACGTAGTTATTTGCAACAACTAATTGAACAATCGTTTGTGACGCTGAACGGTGCGATTGCTACCAAATCATCTAAACATCTGCGCGAAGGCGACGAACTAGTCATACAGCTTCGCCCGACCGAGCAAAGCCAAGCCTACGTGCCCGAAGACGTTCCTGTTGAAGTGGTGTACGAAGATATATTCCTGTTGGTTGTGAACAAGCCAGCAGGATTGGTGGTGCATCCAGCGCCTGGTAATTGGCGTGGCACGCTCTTGAATGGTTTGCTGAACAAGTATCCGGAAGCCAAGCATTTGCCACGCGCAGGTATCGTGCATCGATTAGACAAAGACACCAGCGGACTCATGGTGGTCGCAAAAACGCGGCTGTGTATGGATGCGCTGGTTAAACTCATTTCCGCTCGTGAAGTTGCCCGTGAGTACTTTGCAATAGCTCATGGCGCATGGCGTAACTCGGACGAGCACGAGTTTGAGGAAGACGCACCTGATAGAATAGTGACTCAGTCCATTGGGCGCGATCAAAGAAATCGGCTCAAGATGGCGGCGTTTGATCCCCTGAGCGGTCACGCCAAACCCGCTCGCACCGACATTTATGTCCTGCAGCAAAACGATGATTTCACATGGGTAGAGTGCAAGCTCCATACAGGACGCACGCATCAAATCCGCGTACACATGGCATATTTAGGGCATCCGCTGGTGGCGGACGCGACATACGGCGGCAAACCAGCGCTAGGTCTCACCCGCCAAGCACTGCACGCCAAGCGATTGGCTTTTACGCATCCGATGACGGGTGCAGAGATGGAATTTTTATCTCCCTTGCCGCCAGATTTAGAGGCCGCAAAATTAGAGTCTGTAGAAGACGACTTTTAAAAGATGACTTTTGAATGATTTATGAATACTGCTGAAGCGAAACGAATTTTGGAAGCTGCGCTCTTATGCGCGCAAGCACCGATGACGGTGCCGCATTTGCTACCTTTGTTTGATGACAACCTTACCGCAGACTCGATCAAACTGATTCTGGCTGAGTTGCAATTGGACTGGGCGCAAGGCGGGCTCGATTTGGTTTGCGTTGCTAACGGCTGGCGCTTTCAAAGTAAGCCAGAGCTGAAACATTATTTGGATCGCTTGAATCCAGAAAAGCCGCCGCGATATTCGCGGGCTAGCCTTGAGACGCTTGCCATCATTGCGTACCGCCAACCTGTGACGCGCGGCGATATTGAAGACATTCGCGGCGTCACGGTGAACTCGCTGACGATTAAGCAGTTAGAAGACCGCGGCTGGATTGAAGTGATTGGACACCGCGAAACTGTGGGTCGCCCCGCGCTGTTTGCTACAACGAAACAATTTTTGGACGATCTGGGCTTGGCCTCGCTTGCCCAACTACCGATTAACGATGACGGCGATGAAATGCCCAATTTAGATTTACTTGAACACTTGCCAGATCAACCCGAGTTGGCAGAGCAACCCGATTTACCTGAGAACCCTGAGATACTATGAACAACGAACAATCCCACGAGCTAATCCCACTGGCGCTTCCCGCGCATGATGTGTCAGAAGCCACCGTCGATATGGCTTCCGAGAACGATGCTGCGCCAGAGCAGGCTGGGGAAGCCCCTGCGGCACCCGCGGAGCCTATTTCTGCTGCACCGATTCCAGTTTTTGAACTAGACGACATCGTCAGCGGACGCTTTGACGAAGAGCAAGCAAGCGTTGAAGAGGTCATTGCCCCAGGGAAGCGTGTTTTAGCGCCTGAAGTCGAGTCACCCAAACTGCATAAAATTTTGGCGCAAGCAGGTCTTGGCTCGCGTTTAGAGATGGAGCAAATGATTGTCGAAGGGCGCATCACGGTCAATAAAGAGCCTGCGCACATTGGCATGCGGATTCAGTACGGCGACCAAATTACGGTTAACGGTAAGCCGATCAAGGTGCGAATCGATCCGCCACCTGCGCGCATCTTGGCGTACCACAAACCTGCTGGCGAAGTCGTCACGCACGACGATCCGCAAAATCGCCCGACGGTTTTCCGCCGCTTACCGAAGTTGTATCAAGGCAAATGGCAATCGGTCGGTCGTCTTGACTTAAATACAGAGGGTTTGCTTTTGTTTACCAGCTCAGGCGAGCTGGCAAACCGCCTGACACATCCGCGTTTTGGCTTGGAGCGTGAATACGCCGTCCGCGTTTTGGGTGCTTTGTCTAACGAAGAAAAACAACAGCTGCTAGATGGCGTGATGTTGGCCGACGGCCTTGCTCAGTTTGGCTCGATCGAGGACGGCGGCGGCGAAGGTGCCAACTGCTGGTACCGCGTGACGATTTCTGAAGGTCGCAACCGCGAAGTTCGCCGCATGGTCGAGTCGCTCGGGCATGCCGTGAGCCGCTTGATTCGTATTCGCTATGGCACGATGCTCTTACCAAAAGGCTTGAAGCGTGGATTTTGGATGGAACTCGATGAAGCCGACGTTCGGGCGTTGCAAAACGCCTCGGGCGGAGCGCCAAAGCGCGCCGATGGCGAGGGTGCTGCCCCGCGTTCCCGCACAGGCAATGGACGCAATGACCAACGCGGTGCGCAGCGTAGTCGGGGTGGCTTACGCGGCCCAGGTGCTGGCAATGCGGGCGGCGATGGCAGAGGCCGCGGTAGCCCAGACCGCGGCGGCTACAAAGGTAATACGCCGAGGCCTGATAACCGTAATACCCCGCGTCCAACCGCGCCAGGCGAGGGCGGTGGTCGTGGAAGCTACGGTGGTAACTCAGGCGGCAATTCTTTTGACGGTGACGGTATTAACAATGATCGCCTGCCAAGCGGCATCAATCCTGAACGCACGATGATGGACTTCAAGCGCCAAGCTTTTGGCGGTGGCAATGGTGGCGGCGGTCAGGGTCGCGGACGTAGCGGCGGCGGCTTTGGCGGCGGTGCGGGACAAGGCCGTGGTCGTGGCGGTAATTCTGGCGGCGGAGGCGGCGGTAGTGGCCCCCGAGAGGGTGGCGGTAATGGCGGTCAGCCAGATCCGATGCGCACCTCGTTTGGTTACATCGGCGGCGACAGTTTGCAGCGTCAACGCGCTGCGCCTAACCCAGGTGGCGGTGGCGGACGAGGCGGCAATCGCGGCGGCTCGGGTAACAACGCAAACGGCGGGGGCGGCAGAGGCCGCTCGCGTTAGGACACGTTAAAATCAGCAGGTTGTTTTTTAAGACAATTTTTTTTATTTTTCTAGGACTTTTAAATGGCTATCGAACGCACTCTCTCCATCATCAAACCTGACGCAGTTGCAAAAAACGTGATCGGTCAAATTTACGCACGTTTTGAAGGCGCTGGCCTCAAA
>JANPAY010000512.1:0-1597 GCA_031430155.1 Comamonadaceae bacterium | reverse complement strand
TAATGAGTGCAATACCTTGGTTATTAATTGGTATTCCAGTGCTGTGGTTAATCCGCAGGTACTGGGTAAAAATTAAAGCTAAATTCATGTAAAGATGCAAAATCGTGTCCAATAATATTCATACCAGTAAAATTCAGGTATATGCCGTTGGATTATTGGCGGCTTTGTATGCGTATTGTATGAATGCGAATTCAAGTGAGGAAAACGATTATCCGATTGCGTTTGCCGATAATCTATCTGAAGAAGATTATCTGGGCGATTTACCTAGAGTCCTAACCGTTTCAAGATTATCGCAATCGATTGCAGATGCGCCTTCCGCGGTGACAGTGATTAATCGTGAAACTATTCGCGCTTCTGGTGCAGTCGATATTCCCGAGTTATTTAGGTTGGTGCCTGGTATGTATGTGGGCACCAATGCGGGATATATTTATAACTCTAATCACGTGGTTAGCTATCATGGTATAGCGACGGCTTATGCAGGCACAATGCAAGTAATGATTAATGGCCGCTCGGTTTATAGCCCACTTTTTGGCGGCGTAAAATGGAGCGAGCTGCCAGTTGCCATGGCCGATATTGAACGCATAGAAATTACTCGTGGCCCTAATGCTGCAAGTTATGGAGCAAACTCATACTTTGCTGTTATTAATATACTTACACAGCACCCAAGCGAGGTTAAAGGCAATAACGTACTTGTTACGCATGGCAATGGTCGCAACGAGGCGTTTTATCGACACGGTGGCAAGCTAAACGACTTAACCTACCGCATTACAACAGGTTATCGCGAAGATGATGGCTTAGATGATCGCAACGATTTTAAGCGTACACGGTTATTGAATGCACAAGCAGATTATAGGATTAATGACACTAATAATCTAGAACTTGAGTTTGGTATTGCAAATGGCAACCGCGAAGATGGTGATGCAGTAAAAGATTATGTGCTGTTTGTGCCAAGACAGCGTGAGATTGTTAACCATTACCAGCTTGTGCGCTGGCAACATGACATAAGTGCAGATAGCGATTTTAAGCTACAGGCTTATCATAGCTTTGACCGCTCCAACGATAATTTTACAGCAAGCAATTTACGTGCGAATGCTAGAAGACTACTAATACAAAGTGGGCTTACCTTGGCGCAGGCTAATGCATTTGTTGCTACTTTAAGCAATGATCAAATCAGCATTAATAACGATGTTGATACGGAACGTTTTGATGTAGAAGCGCAACATACCTTAACCCCCAGCGCTAATTTGCGTGTTGTATGGGGGGCAAATTTAAGGCTTGACACAACTTATGCACCTTACTTTTTGGGCACTAAAGAAACTGATCGCTTTAATTTGCAGCGGCTTTTTGGCCATGCAGAATGGCGCGTTAACGATAAAGTATTGATGAATATTGGTAGCATGATTGAACATAACAGTTTTACTGGCACTGATGTTTCACCCCGTGCAAGTTTAAACTTTAAATTAACCCCGAAGCAAACCATTAGGCTGGGTATTTCTTCTGCTTTACGCACCCCAAATTATGTAGAAGAAAAATTCAATGCTAAAGTCATTATTCCAAGAGTCGCACCATTTCCCACTGGCATCGCTTACACTTTTGT